>JAGGYV010000159.1 GCA_021162325.1 Desulfobacteraceae bacterium
CCCTATGCGTCGCCAGCGAGGACGCCCAGGAAGGCACCCGGGCATTTCTCGAAAAACGAAAACCAGACTTTAAGGGAAAATTAAACGGCTAAATTTAATAAGGAGGCAAGAATGATTTTCGATATTGAATATGAAACAATGCCCAGAGAAGCGCTCGAATCCATTCAGCTCAAGCGGCTCCAGACGGTTCTCTCTCATGTCTATGCGACCGTACCATTTTATAAAAAAAAACTGGATGATGCCGGGATTCTGCCCGGAGATGTAAAAACATTAAAGGACCTGCAACGTATCCCTTTCACCACCAAACAGGATTTAAGAGACAATTATCCATTTGGCATGTTTGCCGTGCCCATGGCAAACGTTGTTCGCATTCATGCTTCATCCGGAACCACGGGACAACCAACAGTCGTCGGCTATACGGCGCGAGACATTGATACCTGGGCGGGCCTGATGGCACGTGCCCTTTCTGCTGCCGGTGCCACTCGTGGGGATATTATTCATAATGCTTATGGATACGGACTTTTTACAGGCGGCCTGGGCGTCCATTACGGCGCGGAAAAATTAGGTGCATCCGTCATTCCGGTTTCCGGCGGCAATACCAAGCGCCAGGCCATTATCATGAGAGACTTTAAACCCACGATCTTAACCGCAACCCCCTCTTATACCCTGCACCTGGCAGAAGCGGCTGAAGAAATGGGTATTTCATTTAAGGACCTGCATTTTAAAGCCGGTATTTTCGGCGCAGAACCCTGGTCAGAGAATATGCGCGAAGAAATTGAGCGCAAGCTGAACATAGATGCCATTGATATTTACGGGCTCAGCGAAGTGATGGGTCCCGGCGTTTCCATTGAATGCCTGGAAGCCAAAAAAGGACTCCATATTTTTGAAGACCATTTTATTCCGGAAATTATCAATCCAAATACCGGTGACGCACTTCCTTATGGGGACACCGGCGAACTCGTATTTACCACAATCACCAAGGAAGCCTTTCCCATTATCCGTTACCGGACCCGTGATATTACCACCTTGAATCCGGAGCCCTGTGTTTGCGGCCGGACCCATGTGAGAATGAACAAAGTCAGCGGCCGAACAGACGACATGCTCATCATTCGTGGCGTTAATGTATTTCCGTCTCAAATTGAAAGTGTGCTCATGCAGGTTGAAGGCGTGGAGCCTCACTACCAGCTTCTTGTAGACAGAAAAGACAACCTCGACACACTAACGGTCCGTGTTGAAATCAATGAAAAATTATTCTCCGATGAAGTCAAACAGCTCCAGCAACTGGAAAGTAAGATCTCAAAAGATATCAAGGAAACGCTTGGGGTTTCTGCAAAGGTAAAACTTGCTGAACCGAAATCCATTGCACGCAGTGAAGGCAAAGCCGCCCGGGTGATTGATAATCGCAAAATCTAATAATTGTTTTGGTAAAGGAGGGGTTCCATGCAAACCGAACAAATATCGATATTTATTGAGAACAAAGCAGGCCGGCTGTCTGATGTTACCGGCATCCTGGCAGAAACCGGTATCAATATCCGGGCACTGGCCGTGGCCGACACATCTGATTTCGGTGTATTGAGATTGATTGTAAACGACAATTCGAAAGCTGAAGAAGCGCTGAAAAATTCGGGATTTACCGTACGAAAAACACGCGTTGTTGCCGTTAAAGTTGATGACAACCCCGGTGGGCTCCACAGAATTCTCGATGTTCTTAAAACCGCCGGAATCAATGTCGAATATATGTATGCCTTCATCCAGCAGAGCGGGGATAAGGCCATCATGATTTTCAGATTTGATCAAACCGAAGAAGCCATAAACATTTTGCTGGATAACGGCCTTACCGTCATAGACGGCAGTACGCTGAGCACACTATAAAAGATTCATTTGTTCCAATTAAAAGTCAGCTATCATGGCCATGTAAAATATTAAATCTTAATGGCGAAGCCATCAAAAAAAGGAGAAAAATTATGTTAGAAGTCACCCGATACCGTCCGATGATGATAATTTTATCGATTTTGGCCATTGCATGCCTGCTGATCACAACGCCGGCAATTTCCGAATCAGAAAAAAACACTTATAAAATCGGCGGAATTTTTGCCGTAACAGGTCCGGCCTCCTTTTTAGGTGATCCTGAAAAAAAATCCATGGAAATGGTCGTTGACCAGATCAATGCCAGTGGCGGTATTGACGGTCACATGCTGGAAGCGGTGATCTACGATACGGAAGGAGATCCAGGTAAAGCAAATTTACTTGCAACAAAACTGATAAATAAAGACAACGTCATTGCTATCATCGGCCCCAGCACAACTCCGACGACGCTCGCCGTCATGCCGATTATCCAAAGAATAAAAATCCCTTTCATTAGCTGTGCGGCAGGCAATAAAATCGTTGCCCCGATCAACCCCTGGGTATTTAAAACTGCCCAGAGCGATATCCTGGCGGTTGCCGCTATTTATGAAAATTTAAAATCAAAAAAGATCAAAAAAATCAGCATTATCTCTGTTAATAATGCGTTTGGTGAAAGCGGCAAGGAACAGCTGCTTTCCCAGGCGAAAAATTTTGGTTTAACGGTTGCAAAGTCTGAAACATACGGTGCCAAAGACACGGATATGACGGCCCAGTTAACCAAAATCCGCAAGGATAATCCTGAAGCAATTGTATGCTGGGGAACAAACCCCGGTCCTGCTGTGCTGGCAAAAAATATGCAGCAGCTGGACTTAAATATTCCCCTTTTTCAGAGCCATGGGGTGGCCTCTCCTAAATTTATTGAACTGGCCGGATCTGCGGCTGAAGGGATCATGCTGCCCACCGGAAAAATCCTTGTCGCATCGCTTCTTTCGGACAGCGACCCCCAAAAAGAAATGCTCACCGCGTATATCAGTGAATATAAGAATAAATACAAATCATCCGTCTCAGGATTTGGCGGATACGCCTATGATGCGGCAAACATACTGGCAGCCGCACTTAAAAACAGTGAGGGGGATAAAGAAAAAATCCGTGAGGCGCTTGAAAACACTGAAGGATATGTGGGTGTCAGCGGTATTTTCAACTTCAGCAAAACAGACCATAACGGCCTGAGTCCGGAAGCATTTGTAATGGTCAAAATTAAAGACGGAAAATGGGAATTGTTAAAATAAGGGGCTTAGGTAAAAAGCTTAGTACACGATTCCATATACACTATTACGAATAAAAAAAATTATCCGGGAGGGCATAAAGCCCTCCCCTACATAGGATTTCAGGCACTTTCCGTAGGGGCGGGGTTTATCCCCGCCCGTTAAATATCAGACGGAAACATGCAAATTAGAATTTTCTCCGGCCATGGGATTAATCCCATGGCCGGAATTACTTGCAATGCACTTATATTTCCATACATAACTTAAATAAAAATTTCATGAGGAGTGCAGGTTAGAAAATGCAGGAAATACTCCAGTATTTATTTTCCGGAATTACCAACGGCGCCATTTATGCTATAATTGCCATTGGCTTTTCCATGCTCTACAACTCCACGGAACTCATTAATTTTGCACACGGTGAATTTGTCATGCTGGGATCCCTTTGCATGGTCACCTTTTTCGGCTCCATGCACTTGCCCTTGATTCCGGCAATGATATTAACCATCACATGCGTCGCTGTTGCCGGACTGATTTTTGAACGCCTTGCCATTCGCTCTGTCAAACATCCTGAGCCTATTGTCTTAATTATTATTACCGTCGGAGCCTCTATTTTTTTAAGAGGTATCGGGATGATTATCTGGGGCAAGGATGCTCACAGCATCCCGGCTTTTTCGTCTCACCCGCCGTTGGATATCGCCGGCGCCAAACTGCTTTCTCAGAGCATCTGGATCATTGTGATCTTTCTGGTCGCAGCAGTGGGCCTGCAGCTGTTCTATAAAAAAACGCTGACCGGAAAAGCCATGGAAGCCAATGCCATCAGTAAACGGGCAGCTTGGATTGTCGGAATCCCTTCTAAATTAATGGTCATGATGGCTTTTGGCTTAAGCACTGCCATGGGGGGGGTAGCAGGCGTCATTATCGCACCGATTACCATGAGCAGTTATGACATGGGCACCATGCTTGGATTAAAAGGATTCTGCGCCGCCATGCTGGGAGGACTCGGCAGTCTCTGGGGCGCCTTGGTCGGCGGATTTCTCCTCGGCATACTGGAAGCTTTCGGCGTTGGATTTGTCTCTTCCGGTCTCAAAGACGCCACCGCTTTTCTGCTGCTTTTATTTATACTTTACGTCAGGCCCGGTGGTATTATCAGCTCTGCGGATACGAACCGGTTTTAGGAATAGAAAAACAAATAATGACCCACCAGACCCGAAACAGAATCAGCTATACGATTTTTTCTTTTCTAATAATCCTTACAGGTTATTTCATTAAAAATCCGTATTATATTCAGGTGCTCACTTTCATCGGCATCAACACACTGCTGGCACTTGGACTGAACATGCTGATGGGCTATGCCGGACAGATTTCCCTCGGGCATGCCGCTTTTTACGGTATTGGCGCATACGGAACCGCTATTTTAACCGTCCATTATAATCTGTCTCCCTGGCTGGCACTGCCGGCGGCCATTGCTGCAG
>JAGGYV010000255.1 GCA_021162325.1 Desulfobacteraceae bacterium
GTTAAGAGGCGTACAGTGATATCGTCAGCACAAAAATTTTTTGGTAAAAAAAATATGATCCCATTATATTCACATAATATTTAAACGAGGTTTTTAATGGATCGATATATCCGATTTGTTTTAAAACGGCCAGTTTTTATTTTGGTCGTTTTTTTTATTGTCACGATTATACTGGCATCCGGTATGGTTCATCTTCAATTTGATACATCCATCACCGCGTTTTTGCCGATTTCAGATATCGAATATAAAAATTATGAGAAAGTAAAAGAGATTTATGGTGATTGTGATACGTTTGTCATTTTAAATATTGCCGATAAGAACTTATGGCAATATGAGACGTTTGGGCGTATCAACGACCTGATAATCGATCTGGAGGGATTTGAGGATTATAACCAAACGCTGGAACAAGACAGAATAAAACAGCTGGATCAATTGCTGGAAGACCCGACCATCACCGGTGAAGCTTTGCTGAGCAATTTTACGGATGATCCGGCATTTAAACGGTTGCTGGTCAGAAAGCTTGAAATGATTGGCGGAGACCCCAACCGGTTAAGCAGCCGTATCAAACGGAAATTAACATCTGCGGTGGTGACGGCAAATGAGCTGAAATCAGAGGAAATGATCGATGACATTATTTCACCGTTTACCACCAAAGATATTACCGGTGAAGATGATGCCTTGGAAACGGTTAATTTGATTGAGACAGATTCTGATGGTAAACGACTCCTGCCAAAAACCGATTCAGAATTTCAGGCGTTTATTGCAAAACTGAAACGGAATCCTGTTTTTAAACAGGGAATATATGTCGCCGATGCCAAAGGGAATATTACAGATTTGGGAATTGTTATCCGTTTTAAGGATATGTCCAATTCCGATCCCATTGCCAGGGAAATTCTTGAAATTGTTAACAGCCATAAGGAATTAACCATTACCCCCCAGGGGCAGCCGCTTGTTTATATCTGGATCAATAATTATATGGAGCAGGATTTGGCCCGCCTTATACCCCTGGTGATGCTTGTTGTCGTCATCATTTTCTTTATCAATTTTAAATCGATCCGGGGGGTTGTGCTCCCATTTGTGACCCTGTCTATGGCAACCGTATGGATCCTCGGATTGATGGGGCATCTGGGGGTTAAAATTACGACGGTCGGCATATCCATTCCCATACTCATGATTGCCGTAGGAAGTTCCTATTCCATCCATATTCTGAATCAGTATTACGCCGATTGCCATCTGATTACAAAAGAAGGGAAAGCCGATGGCCTGGAACATGCCATGAGTCATATTTCCGTTACTGTTTTTCTCACCGGCCTGACAACCTTTGTTTCATTTATGACCCTTGCGTCGCATCCGATTTCAGCCATCAGTGAATGGGGGCTTTTTTCAGCATTGGGTATTGTGTTTGCTGTTTTAATTTCTTCATCCATCATTCCGGCAGCCCTGGAACTGCTACCGCATAAATCTGTTGAGACAAAGGTCTGTAATGGGAAAAAGATGTTTGATTCCCCGATCATTGATCGGATCATCCATTTTATGACGATTGGGGCGATATATCATTATAAAAAAGTCATGGCAGTTGTATTGATCCTTCTTGTGGTTTCGTTTATCGGGTTATTTAAAATACAGGTAGATACGGAATTATTACGAAATTTCAAGAAAGATAACTACATTCGCACCAGCGCAAAAATGATCTGTGAAAAATATGGCGGACGATGGGGTTTCAATATTATCATCGACTCCGGAAAACCGGATGGTGTCAAGACCACTAAATATCTAAACATCATTTCAGATTTTCGCAAATGGCTTTCATCAGATGAAAATAGAGATTTATGCATCCGGCGGACGGATGCGTTTTCCGATTTTATAAAAACCATGCACATGGCCATGAATAATGATGACCCCGCATTTTTTAAAATCCCGGATAATGATATGGATATTTCCGATTACCTGGAAATATTTTCAGATGATGATGACAATTCAGACGGCCGGATAGACCAGTTTGAACCTTATGTGGACACGGACTTTAGGGCTTGCAATGTGCTGGCCAGATTGGGTGAGCATGGAGATACGCTTCTCGGAACATTGGGTACGAAAAAGATTTTCAAGAAGATATCTGCGCATCTTGACCAGGTACTTCCTGCCGGATATTCTTATAAGATTACTGGTCATCCCTCTTTGCTGGTCAAGAGCGCTGCTTATATTGTCAATGGGCAAATTCGAAGCCTGTTGCTGACACTGCTGGTTATCGGGATTATGATTCTTTTTCTTTTAAAAGATTTTAAGGCCAGTCTGCTTTCGTTAATACCCATGACGGTTGCCGTGATTATCAATTTTGGGATTATGGGATGGTTCGGTATCTATCTTGATATTGCAACCTCCACTATCGCCACAATCACCATCGGCATCGGTGTGGATGACACCATCCATTTTTTAAATACATTTCGATATTACCGCAAATTAGGGGAAGAGGTGGACGCCGCGCTTCAGCATACGTTGCAAGTTGCCGGAAAAGCGATCCTGTTCACGTCTTTTGCGCTGATATTCGGATTTTCGGTGCTGGGGCTGTCAACGTTTAAGCCGCTAATCCTGTTTGGACTGTTAATGATGATTACGATGGTCGCAACCACCATCGGCGCTCTGATTGTCTTGCCTTCGGCGATAAAATTGACTAAGGTCAGGTTGGTTAAGGCATAAACTTTATAAGGAGGTTTTTGATGAAAGGTAAAACTGTTTTATTCTGTTTATTGGCATTATTGCTTTGTCAGTCGGTTTATGCCATGACCGGTCGGGAAATTATGGAAAAAAGTGATGCCTTGCTGGACCCGGATACGGCAAAAAGTAAGATTTTGATGCTGATTCATAAGGGGGGTAAAGTTATTGAAAAAGAATTTACGCTTCAAATGAAACAGTTTGATAATGACGAGGACAAGGCCCTGATTTCTTTTATCAGGCCCACAAAAATTAAATTACTGACACATTCCCATAAAGGCAAGGATGATGACCAGTGGCTGAGATTATCTTCCGGGAAAGTGAAACGGATTGTATCCTCCGGCAGGGATAAGCCTTTTGTAAATTCCCATTTTTATTATGAGGATTTAACGTCCATTGATATTGATGATTATGCGTATAAATTACTCGGTGAAGACAAAGCAGTCGGAGAAGACTGTTATAAAGTCGAAGGTGTTAAGCAAATCGGTGAAAAAGTCTATGATAAAGTTATTTTTTATGTTCGAAAATCAGATTATTTTGTCGTCAGGGTTGATTTTTTTAAAAAAGGAAAATTCCTTAAGTTTTTAGAAAACTATCATATCAAGACAATTGATGGTATATTGACGCCCTATAAATTAAAAATGGAACTGGCAAACGGCAAAGGTAAAACCGAGCTGGTTTTAAAAGGTTTAAAATATAATATCGATATTGATAATGCTAAGTTCCGCAAGGAAGCACTGCGCTAACAGGCTGTTGCAAAACTATTGCGCTTGCCAATACGGCGTTAAAATTCGGCTCAAAATACTTATTTATAAATATAGACTCCGCTTTTTCGCCGAATTTTGCCTTGTCCGAATCTTAGCTTTGGACTGCGCTCATTACGTTTTTCAACAACCTGTTAAAGACGTCACGTACTCTTCCAACAAACATATTCATAATTGCTTGGAAATGACGGAAAAGTTATTTGTTGGTACAGTGGCGATTAAACACCATGAAAAGCCGCTTATGACGGGATTAATTTTGTCCACACAATTATTACGGCTAATATTTATAAAAGTGATTGGCATCCTTAAGCCATTTCTCCTGATAATTGCCATCTGCGCAGTTTTAGGGACCGGGTTGCTGAAAATGCCGTCTGTTGTGTTTGCTGATGACGCCATTGCAGAATCCGGGGCGTATGAAGAACTTGATGCCGACAGCACTGAAGAATTTGAAGAAGACTCAGGAGAAGAAGAATCCTGGGCGCTTGAAGAAGACTGGGATGATGAATTCGACGAAGAAGGTGAAAATACATCATCATCTCCTTTTACCTGGCGGTTTGAATGCGCATTTAAAAATATTATTCAAACTGATCGGGAACAGCACTTTGAAGATGCCTGGAAAAAAAACGAAATCAGTGCGCTTTTTGAGTTTCAATACGGCACTTCAGACGACTATCTGTTTTCATTGACCGGCCTGTATTTTTTTCCTACCTTTATCAATGATACCATCGGGGATGACTATGAATATTCATCTTCAAGCAAAACTTATCGAAATCTTCGCATATCAAGTGCTTCAAGCGAGATAATATTTCGGGAGCTTTATTATAACTGGTCCCGCGAAAAATTCCGGGTGCGGATCGGTAACCAGATTTTTGGGTGGGGAACTGCTGACTTTATGAATTCCACGTCATACTTTAACCCGAGTGATTTTCGGGAACTTTTATTTAAAGATGAAGATCAGGTCGCCCTTGGCGTGCCGGCCATATCCGGTCTGTTTTTTTTTGAAGCGTTCACGGTTGAGACCGTTTTTGTCCCGATTCATACGGCCGCCGCTTTTCCTGAAACCGGGAATTACTGGGCGGTCAAAATGGTCGAAGATTCTTATCCGTTGATTTTCGACGACGCCAACCCCATGGATGCCGTTAGTAAAAATTTTGGGTATGGCGTCCGGATAGCAAGCACCTATGAAGGGGTTGATTTTTCATTTTCCGGATATCACGGGCCGGACAATGAACCGGTATTACTTCCATATAGCACGGTGTTGATCGAAAATCAGACGGTGTCAATTCTTATCGATCCCCAGTATTTTATCGTTGATTATGCCGGATTTGATTTTGCTTTTACATATGAAGATTTTGTGTTTCAGGTAGAGGCGGCATATTCGCCGAATAAAAGCGGATTTATCCAGCAGGATACCAGTCAACCGCAGGATCTGATATTTCCTTATGACACCCGAAAAACCGATTATCTGTCATATTCCGTGGGATTTAATTATTTTATCCCTATGCAGAAACTGCTTCCCGGTCATGCCGGTGAGTCTTTGTTTACCATTGAATGGTTCCAGGCGCAGTATTTTGATGATGATATTGAACGCCCGCGGATTACCGATTTTTTAACCTGTCGTTTCCAGGATGCGTATTTTGATGATCGCGTCAGCATTTCGATGACCAGCATTTTTGAGACCAGAAGCGGCGGTGTCGTTGTCTGGCCTAAAATCGGTTATGATTTTCAAAATGGATTTGACGTGGAAGTCGGTTATGTCGCCATTGCCGGGGATGGGGAGGGCGATTATCAGAAAGATTCACTTTTTTATTACTACAAAGATAATGATTTTATAATGGTGAATGTAAAGTATGCGTTTCCCTAGACTATTTATTTTAATAATGCTTGCCGCTATTTCGGGGGTTTTCGGATGCGGGGATGAATCAAATGCCCCCGGGCTTTTTCTTTCCGGCACGTTTTCGGTAAATGATGCCGGGCCGGGAACAGACGGACCGATACTGGTGGCGTTGACCCGTTCGATGGATGCGAATTTACTTGAAAGCAGTCCCGGAGATGTTGTTATCGAATATATGGTTGCCGACAGAAAAAATGGGTCGTTTCGGATGGATCTTTCCGATAAAAATATCGCCCCAGAAGATGACGTTTACCTTATTGCCTTTGTGGATAATAATTATACGGGCGCCGTGCCGCTTCCGGATGCCGGGGATGTGGTCGGTGTATATGTTGAAAAAAACAGAATTT
Organism: Desulfobacteraceae bacterium; assembly: GCA_021162325.1. Classification (GTDB taxonomy): domain Bacteria; phylum Desulfobacterota; class Desulfobacteria; order Desulfobacterales; family Desulfosalsimonadaceae; genus SURF-3. The sequence continues at coordinate 5,715 of JAGGYV010000255.1, forward strand.
CTCCGGAGATCAGGCTGGCCCCCGGAGAAAACGACGGGTTTCATATTGATATCACCCGTGAGGTGTTTAATTACAGGGCATCAATATCGGGAACGGTTTTAGGCGATGATGTTGGTAAAATGACTCTGGTGGCGTATGCAGGCGATGTGACATCATCGGATTTTTCAAGTCTTGACTTTAATGCGGTGATCGGGTTTACGACATTGACCAAAGGGCTCGCGCCTATCAGTTATACCCTGGATCTCCTGCCGTACGGCCAGGACGTGCCCCTCGACAATGTCCAGGTGTTTGCGCTTTTGGATGTTAACGGTAGCGATACAGTGGACGGCGGAGACCGTATCGGGTTTTACAGTCATGGGGGGCAATATTCCTCTTTGCTGACAATAACCGACAATGCTGCGCTTATTGATATTGATATTGAATTTAAGTTTGATGTCAAAGATGCGTCCGGATATGAAATGTCCATTGCCGGAACATTTTCCATTCCGTCAGGGTATTTAAGCGGTACGACACCCATTTATATTACGGTGTTTGATTCCGACAACCCGACAGATATTATCGATGACCCGTTTTCGACATTAAAATATTTTTACAAGATGCCGGCAACGGATTTTTATTTTGATTGTGATTTGTCCCATACAGACCTTGTTCCCGGTGATGAAGTGATTGTTGCCGCCTTGTGGGACCGGGATTATGAGCAGGGCTTCCCGGATATCACAAAAGGAGATAAAATTGGATTGGTTGTCAATAAAGAAACCTATCAGTTTACTGCTGAACTGAATTATGGGAAAAATGTTATTCCCCCGGAAGCGTTTGAATTTAAAGTTAACAAACGAATATATGATTATACCGCATCCATTGATTACGCACTTGATTTAAGTGATACCGGCAGTTTTGATATGGAAAAAGCGCAGCTTATTGTATTGACCCTTCATGTTGAAGGTATTGAGATGGATGTTTCCCTTGCCGGAACGATTGCGTTTGATATTGATATGGATTATCTGCTTGGCGTTGATATTCTCCCGGCCACGGAATATGATTATATCGGAATTGGAGAAAAGGCTGATCCGTATAGTCCCAGACAGCTTCCAATTCTGAGCGCCTTGTATGAGCAGGTGGTGGTTTATGAAAATAACAGCCCCCCGGACCCTTTGATCAAGGGCGTTGATCATGGTAAAATAACAGAGCGAACCGCATATCTTGTGGCGATTCTAGATAAAAACGGAAATGGACAATTAGATGGTGATGATCAAATCGGATATTACGGTAACAGTATCATAGAGATTATTAATGGCCATCCCCTTGTTGATGATCTGCCGTGTTGGTGTGATATTACCATACCCGACTGCTTTTCAGGAATAATACGTATTCCCTCACCCATCAAAAGAATTACCAATGAACGGAATCAGGAAGAACGGGACGATGGTTCCAGTGGTCCTTACTGGATATCCAATTTTATTAATTCTTCTCTAATTCAGTGATCAGCCTGCCTTGCGGTGTCACCTGGAATTATATCAGGTAAAGTTATTGACAGTTGCCTTTTTATCTTTTAAAAATCATACATTCTATAACAATCGTTTTATAATTTTTGATTTCTGATCCAGACCCCTTTGAAAGGAGTTATGAAATGAGATTTGTCAGGTGCTTTTTAAGTATTTTCTTTTTTGCCGTTTTTGTATTTACCACCGGCTGTGCCAGTACCCGAACAAGGTTAATGGTTGATTCCATGGGGCCGTTAATGGATAAAATGAATGCAGCTGTTAACAAACATACGGATGTGCAGCTGGTCAAGGATGCCATGCCGGCCGCTTTGATTCAGATGGATGGGATGATTGAAGCATCTCCCGACAATGTAAAACTTCTGGTTCGAACAGCTGAAGGGTATAATGGATACAGTTTTGTGTTTGTCGAAGGAAAAGATAATGAACGGGCAAAAAAATTGTATCTGCGGTCTTTCGGGTATTCGCTGCGTGCGTTAAAACAGAAAAAGAAATTTGCCGACGCATTTGACGGTAAGTTTGACGCGTTTAAAGCCAGTCTTGATGTGTTTGATACAGAGGACGTTCCTGCGTTGTTCTGGGCAGCAAGCGCCTGGTTGAGCTGGGCAGGATTGAATGTAGATGACCCGGAGATTTTTTTGGCGCTGCCGAAGATAAAGGCCATGCTGAAACGAAGCATAGAACTGGATGAGTCTTACAAGTACGGGATCGCCCACACGGTCCTTGGCTCTTTGTATGCAACCCGGCCGGTGATGCATGGGGGTAAGCCGGAATTGGCAAAAGCGGAATTTGATCGGGCGTTTGAATTGTCACAAGGTAAAATGCTTGTTTTTAAGTTAATGTATGCACGGTATTATACTTACCAGATACAGGACAGAGAATTGTTTGTGAAGACGTTAAATGAAATTATTGACGCCCCGGAAGATTTATTTCCGGAAATGGGATTTATCAATGCGTCGGCAAAGCTAAAGGCGAAAAAACTTCTTCAGGATGTGGATAATATATTTTAGGAAAGGTGATGTCATATGAAAAATAAATGCTTAACGTTCTGGATCTTTTTTATAGCGATTATATTAACATCAAGTATCGCATTTGCAGACAAAAAACCGAAAGTACTCTTTAAACTGGCGACCATTTCACCCCGGGGATCATTCATAACACAGGTCATTAATGAAATGGATGCCCAGATCAGACAGCAGACCAATAATGAAGTTGGCATAAAGCTTTACTATGGCGGCGTCCAGGGGGATGAAGAAGATGTGCTGCGGAAAGTCAGACTGGGGCAGCTTCATGGCGGTGCATTTACAGGGCATGGCCTGGGGATGATCGTTTCGGAAATAAGGGTCTCGGAACTCCCGTTTGTCTTCCAGAATTATGATGAAACTGATTATGTCAGAAACCATTTAAAAGAATACATGACCCAACGGTTTGACGAAAAAGGTTTTGTTGTTCTTGGATGGAATGAAATCGGCTTTGTCTACAATTTTTCAA
>JAGGYV010000073.1 GCA_021162325.1 Desulfobacteraceae bacterium
AGTGATGTAAAGTGCCATAAAACCAGGAAATTTGATCGTTGAACCGGTGGCAGAAAAGGTATAATCCGCCGCCTTAATAGAGATAGAATTCTGATTAATCAGGGCCTGGGTCATTTGGGATGCCATAAATCGTTTCCAGATTAGCTGGTACAGCGCGGACTGATCTTTGGTCAGAAATTGAGCGACTTTTTCCGGTGTATGATTAACGGATGTGGGTCGGATGGCTTCATGGGCATCCTGCGCTTTGTTCTTGTTTTTAAACGCCCTTGGCTTTGACAGCGCATATTCCGGGCCGTATTTCTCTTTTATGAGCTCAAGCGCTTCAAGGGCGGCTTCTTCAGCGATCCGGATCGAATCCGTTCGCATATACGTAATCAACCCCACATATTCTCCGGCACCCAGATTAATTCCTTCATAGAGCTGCTGCGCCACCACCATGGTTTTCTTGGCGGAAAACCGTAATTTCCGAATGGCTTCCTGTTGGAGTTTGCTGGTTATAAACGGCGGATACGGATTTCGTTTGACTGTTTTTTTCTTAACTGCATCAACAATATAGGATGCACCTGAAAGATCGCTTAAAACCGTATCCGCTTCCTGCTGATTGCCGATTTTAATCTTTTTCCCGTTCTTTTTAGCCAGTTTTGCGGAAAACGCTGGCGGTTGCTCACCTTCAAGATATGCTGTGACGGACCAGTATTCTTCAGGATCAAATGCGAAAATCGCCCTTTCCCGTTCACAGATAATCCTGACAGCAACCGACTGGACCCGCCCGGCGCTCAACCCGTATTTGACTTTTTTCCACAAAACCGGAGAAATCTGGTACCCGACCAGACGATCCAGGATTCTGCGGGTCTGTTGAGCCTTATACTTATTCAGGTTCAGGTCTTCCGGCGCGGATAACGCTTCCAAAACACCTTTTTTGGTTATTTCATGAAAAAGTACCCGATGAAAGCGACGGCCCTTTTTCTTTAATATATCAGCCGTATGAAATGCAATGGCTTCGCCTTCCCGATCCGGATCAGGCGCCAGATAAATATCATCGGAATTTTTGGCAGCACTTTTAATGGCGCGAATGACTTTCTGTTTACCCTTAATTGTTACGTATTGGGGTTCAAAATCATTTTCAACATCAATACCAATCTCTTTTTCCGGTAAATCCATGATATGACCCACCGTTGACGTCACATTATAGTCTTTGCCAAGATATTTTTTTAATGATCTCACTTTTGTCGGTGATTCGACGATCAATAGCGGTTTACTCAATTTATTTCCTCACTGATAGTAAAATATTTCCCCGGACTCTGACTCACAAGCCCTTTTAATTCAAGATTTAATAATATAATTGAAAGATTTCCTACGTTCATACCGGTTTGCACGCTCAACGCATCAATATGAATGGGATACGGCTCAAGAACCTTATATATGGCAGATTCATCACCGGTCAAATCAGGCAATAAACGGGTAACTGTCTCCGATTTTTTTTCAGAAAGCGTTTCTTCCGTATTCACCTTATTTTGAAATTGATAAAACTCCTCAATCACATCTTCGGCACAGGCAACCAGTTTGGCGCCTTGTTTTAAAAGGTTATGCGTCCCGATACTTTTCGGTGAATTAATGCTTCCGGGAACCGCAAAAACCTCCCGGTCCTGTTCCCCGGCCAGACGTGCGGTAATCAGGGAACCGCTTCTTTGTGTTGCTTCAACAACCAGCGTTCCCAGAGTCATTCCGGATATAATCCGGTTTCTGGCCGGAAAATTATAGGCATTGGGTCCTTCCATTACAGGAAATTCCGAAATCACGGCGCCGTTTTCAATAATCTCATCATGAAGCCGCCTGTTCTCCGGCGGATAGATGACCCCAAGCCCGCTGCCCAATACAGCAATGGTTTCCCCTTTTGCCGATATCGCCCCGATATGCGCTGCCGTATCAACCCCCCGCGCCATACCGCTGACAATCCTCAAGCCGCGTAACGACAAGTCCCGGCTCAATCGTTTGGCCATGGACAACCCATAACTGGAAGCATTTCTTGACCCGACAATTGCCACGCTTTTATCTGTATCGTTAAGACGACCCTTCACATAAATATATGGTGGCGGATCAGGAATATGATGTAAAAGCGGAGGATATTCAGGGTCTGAACAAGTTATTATTCTGCATTGCTGCTTTTTTGCAAGTTCAATCTCTTTTTTTATATAATCAGGAAAACGAAACCCTTTAATGGCCCCGGCAATCCGATCACTGACACCGGCGACGGTCATCAATTCGGATTTTTTTGCATCAAAAACCTTTTCCGGTGTCTGGAATTGATCAAGAAGACGTTTATAAAGATGGTTTCCAACACCGGAAACATTTTTTAATGCCAGCCAGGCGGCAATATTGTCCATAGAAAATAAAAACTTTAGGCTGAAGGTTTATAGGCTGAAGGAATATAGACTGAAGGTGGAATACCAAAAAAATCATTTTTTCCGCAACGAACGAATTAAACCGTTCAAGACCTTCTCAGTTTCTATAACACTTGGTTCTACCATACAGAAATCCTGAACACTCAGGTATCCTAAACGTTTGGATAAATCAAATTGATAATGCAGTTCCCTCAATGAACCAAAGGCAATATTGAGAAATCTAAGATAATCTGCCTCGCTGTGACGCGCACAACCTTCCACGATATTCGATGGAACAGAAACTGCCGCTCGCCGCATTTGAGAAGTCAGCCCGAACAACTCTTCTCTCGGAAAAGCGGCAGTTACCCGATAAACAGAAATTGCTAAATCATCGGCCAATTCAAAAGCGCGAAGCTTTGTATGATCTCGCATGATTCCCCCTAAAAGCCTTCCACCTTCAGTCTATCCACCTTCAGCCTTCTTCTTATCCCGCTGTTGCAGCAAGTTTTCCGCCAGCCGCTCGTTCCTCCTGCAGCATCAGCAGAATGGGACTGGCAACATAAACCGAGGAATATGTTCCCACAATAACCCCCACAATCATGGCTAAAGCAAAATCATGAATAATATCGCCGCCTAAAAAAAACAGGCTGAAAAGAACAAGCAGCGTTGTCATGGAAGTCAGAATGGTTCGGCTCAACGTTTCATTAATGCTTTTATTGATTATTTCATCAATCGGCAGTCGATTGTATCTTTTCAGATTTTCCCGAATCCGGTCATAAACAATAATCGTATCATTTAAAGAATACCCGACAATGGTCAAAAGTGCTGCAACAATCGGCAAAGTAAATTCAATATCTAAGATAGAAAAAATACCAATGGTAATCATCACATCATGAAGCAGTGCGACAACCGCGCCCATGGCATATTTAAGTCTTAGCTGCCAGAACAGGATCAGCGTCACAATCAAAGCAACGGCAATGAGAAAAGGAATACTGACCGCAAACAAGGTAAAAAAATAAACCGCCCCGATCAGCGACATGGCCATGACCCCGCTTAACATCCACTTGAGTTCAAACCTGCCGGAAATATAAATCGTGATAAACAAAAGGGTATAAAACAATGCAAACAATGCTTTTTCCTGAAGATCCTTGCCTACCTGCGGTCCGACCATCTCGATACGACGAATTTCAATACCCGTGCCGGTGGCTGTTTCTACCGATGTTTTAATGTGTTCAGAAAACCCCTTGTCCGTGATCAGGGTTTTATTGGTATGCACCAAAAATTCATTATCGTCTTTTTCACCGAATTGCTGGACAGCAGATCCGCCAAGACCCAACTCAGCAAGCCCAACCTTGATATTTTTAATGGTGACCGGCGTTTCACATTTAATCTGAATAATGGTACCACCCGCAAAATCGATGCCGTAATTCGGGCCCTGGTGAATGATTAAAGAACCAATGCTTACCAGGATAAGGATGAATGAAAATGTAAAGGCAATGGTTCTTTTTCCGATAATATCAAGATTGATCCCAGGTTTAATAAACTCCATCAACGCGTTCCTTTTCTTTTGCCTTACTTCTCAATTCCCGTAGAAAAACAAAAACTGGAAAGTAGCTTATAAATTATAGGTTGCGGGTTTTCCGCGTCATATACTTAAAGATTTAACTCGAACCTTAAGATACAGATAATCAAAAATCAAACGAGTGACGACCAAAGCGGTAAACAGACTGGCCAGAACCCCCAGGCTCAATGTAACAGCAAACCCTTTGACCGGTCCGGTGCCAAACTGGAAAAGGACCAGAGCCGCAATCAGTGTGGTGACATTGGCATCTAAAATGGTCAGACTGGCGCGTTCAAAGCCGGTAGCAATTGAGGCCATCGGCGTTTTACCAAGCCGCATCTCTTCCCGGATGCGCTCGAAAATAATGACATTCGCATCCACTGCCATACCAATGGTTAAAATAATTCCGGCAATACCCGGCAGGGTCAGTGTCGCCTGAAACGCCGCAAGCCCGCCCGCTATCAGCAGTATATTTAAAACCAGCGCAAAATCAGCGACAAGCCCGGCACCCTTATAATAAATAATCATGAAAAGCAGTACAAAAATACCGCCCGCCACCATCGAATAAAGGCCTTTACTGATGGAGTCATGCCCCAAAGAGGGGCCAACGGTTCGTTCTTCTATAATTTCTACCGGGGCCGGCAAAGAACCGGCCCGTAAAATAATGGCCAGATCGTGTGCTTCCTGGGCATTAAAACTACCGGTGATGCGTGCACTCCCGCCGGGAATTTTTTCCTGAATGGTGGGTGCGGAATAGACTTTATTATCCAAAACAATGGCCATTCGTTTCTTGACATTCTCACCCGTGATTCTTTCAAATATCTTCGCGCCTTTGCGGTCAAAATCAATGGAGACGTAAGGCTCATTAAATTGTGAATCAATCTGAACACGCGCATCCGTCAGGTAGGCCCCGGTCATCAGCGTCCGTTTTTTTATCAGATACGGCTGCTTTTTGGCACCGGCCGGTTCCTTATCGGAATCGACTGCCTGATAAAGAATTTCACTGCCCGGCGGCACATTGCCATTTAACGCAGCCCCTAAATCATGTTCTGCGTCCAGTAATTTGAATTCCAGCAAAGCGGTCTTCCCAATGAGAGCTTTGGCGCGCTCCGTATCCTGGATACCGGGAAGCTGGATCTGGATACGCCGTTCTCCCTGCACACGAATATCCGGCTCACTCACGCCAAACTGATCTATCCGGTTTCGGATGGTTTCCAGAGCTTGTTCCGTCGCCTGCTTCTTGATCTGGGCCACCCATTCGTCGGACAATCCGATTTCAACCATTTTAATTCCATTCTCCAGCGCGCTGGACAGGATTTTGACATCCGGATAATTGTCCTCTAAAAGGTCATCGATTTTTTCAAGATCATTGGGGTCCATTAATTTAATAGACAGCGCTTTTTTCCCGGAATAATCAATCCCTTTATGCCGGATTTTTTCCTTGCGAAAAGAATCTCTCAGCTCGTTTCGAATCCGTTCCACGGTGCTTTCCACCGCTTTTTCGGTTTTTACTTCCAGAACAAGATGCATGCCTCCCTGAAGGTCAAGCCCCAGGTTAATCTGTTTGTTCGGCCACCACCCCGGTTTAAACGTCGGGATGACATAAATGACGGCCACAATCAATACCAGTCCGATCACCGGAATTCGCCAGGAAAAATCTTTCAATGCATTTGCCCTTTCATCTGTCTGTTGTTACAATTTTAAAACGATCTTTCTTGTATCATTTTTTTTTAAAAAATCAAGTGTTCTTATTTCGTTGTTGAACGGAAAGTCTCTCAATTATAAATATTCTGTCATTGCGAGGGAGGTACGACCGAAGCAATCTCATCATAGACAGGGGATTACTTCGTTGTTCGTTCCTCACTCCTCGTAATGACAACTGAGATTCAGGGGTTTTCGTTCAGAGACTATTTATTAAGGCCGGCAAGCGTACCCCGGGTCACTTTAATTCTGACTTTTTCTGCAATCTCAATGGTTACCGTTGTTTCATCCAATGACGTAATCTGACCATGAATGCCGCCGCTGGTAATTACTTTATCGCCTTTTTTAAGGCCTGTTATCATTTCCTGGTGTTCTTTGGCCTTTTTTTGCTGGGGCCTGATCAGCAGAAAATAAAAAATAACAAACATCAAAATAATTGGTACAAAGGCGCCGAATCCACCGCCGGCCGCTCCACCGGAACCGCCGAGTTGACCCATTGCATATGCTGTATTTATCAAAACTGACCTCCTGATTTAAAACTTTATATTCATCGACTATTGAATCACATTTTGTAACTGCTCAGGTATATAGGCTATAGGCTGAAGGTAAATAGGGCAGGCGGAATAAGCTGTTTTTTTAAAAAAAATTATTCAGACAGCCCTTCAGTCTAAACCCCTTCAGCCTAATAAACTGAGTAGTTACCACATTTTTTATAAAATTGATCACTCCATACTTGAAAATAACAATATCGTCAAACAATTCTTAAAAGTTCCATCTACTCTCTAACGATATGTCCCTCTCCGGGAATCAGGGACCTGTCTTCTTCTATGGTAATGATGACATCTCGTTGCATCTCAAGTTCTAAGAGCTCTTTTTTCTTTCGATTCAGCAAATAAGCGGCCACTTCTTTGGGAACAACCCCTTTGACTCCGGATACGCCGTCTTTTAACGTCTCAAGGCGCAGCCGCCGAAGAAAATTAAGCCCCAAAGATTCTACTGTAGGCGTAACCCCTCTCCCCCGGCAGTACCGACAGGGCTGCGAATTAATAAACTGAATGGACGGCCGAATCCGCTGGCGGGACATTTCCATCAATCCAAAAGCCGAAAGCCGCCCGACCTTTGTGCGTGCCTTGTCGCTTTTAAGCTCCGCCTTTATCGCCTTTTCAACCTTTGTCTTGTTCTTACGGTCCCGCATATCGATAAAATCAATCACAATCAAACCACCAAAATCACGCAGCCTTAACTGACGGGCGACCTCCTCAGCTGCTTCCAGATTGCTCTGGAGCGCAGTTTCTTCCACAGATGTCTTTTGGGTCGCCTTGCCGGAATTGACATCAATGGAAACAAGTGCTTCGGTTTGTTCTATCACGATAGACCCACCGGATTTCAGGCGGACACGGTTCTCAAATATGGACGCAATCTGATCTTCTAACTGATGTTTTGAAAAAATCGGTTTATCTATTTTATACCGCTTCACAATTTTAAGATGCGGCGGCGAAATCATCCTGAGGGACTCCTTGATTTCATTATAAACCGCTTCATCATCAATAAGAATTTCTGAAATATCCGGGGTGAAATAATCCCGGATCACCCGCTGGGCCAGGGTTCCTTCTTTATGCAGAAGAACCGGCGCGGATTCATCTACCCCTTCTTTAATATTTTTCCATACCCGCATCAGGTAGCGGAATTCTTTGGTCAGGGTTGTTTTGGTGCATTTCTGACCGGCGGTGCGTACAATGACTCCGAAGCCATCGGGTAACATCTGACCCATGATTTCCTTGATGCGTTTTCGTTCGGCTTCATCTTCAATTTTACGAGACACGCCGACCGTCTTGCTTCCCGGCATTAAAACCGTGTGACGGCCAGGGATTGAAACAAATGTGGTGAGCATGGCCCCTTTTTTCATAAACGGTTCTTTGGTGACCTGAACCATTAATTCCTGGCCGGTTTTAATAATCGCCTTCAGTGACTGACCGCCGGACGGATCATCTAAAAAATAATCCGGATGGATTTCATGTTTTTGGAGAAATCCGTTTTTCTCAACACCATAATCTACAAATACCGCCTGGAGGCTGGGCTCGACCCGGGAGACAATCGCTTTATAAATATTGCCCTGGGTGACTTCTCTTGTCGTTGTTTCAATATGAAATTCTTCTAACCGGTTGTTACTCACCTTGGCAATCCGGCATTCTTCAGTATCCACTGCATTGATCAGTATCTTTACACTCATAAAAATCCTTTTAACTAAGTTATATGCCAATATAGTTCTTTAAGATGCGGCATTTCCAAATAGATACCACATACAAAGACTGGTATCTAAATATGAAATTGAGTAATACAAGTCAAATAATTTTTGATTTAAGCAGGTTGCATGGGAAAAGAAGGCTGAAGGTGGAAGGCGGAAGAGGGAAGAGGGAAGGAAAAATGACCATCGAACACCCAACATCAATTTTGATAGTCTCGTAAAAAGTCGGATTCCGACGGCAAAGTATAAAAGTTCAAATTCAAGGCGCGCAAATTATGAGTGATGATTCGTACTTAGCGTACTTTGAAGAAACGAAGAATGCAGCGCAACAAAGAATTTGGACTTTTTACGAAGCCGTCAATTTTGAATAAAAAAATCTATGTAGGGCGGATTAGCGAAGCGTCATCCGCCGTATGTGTAACAAAAATTTTTATGAGCCTGCATACTGTGGGAACGAGAATAAGGTTAATCAGAGCCGCGACCGTGAGGGAGTGAAAGCTCAAAGCAATTCCACCTTCTCCTTGATATTTACTCCTTATTATGACATAAAAATCAAATTCTATTCATTTCCAAAGAAAAGGTTTAAAAATAAAAAATGAACAAGCGATACGATCCCAAAAAAATAGAACCTAAATGGCAGGCACACTGGACGGAAAACAACCAATTTAAAGCCACGGAAGACACGTCGAAAAAAAAATATTATTTGCTTGAAATGTTTCCCTACCCATCCGGAAAAATCCACATGGGGCATGTCAGAAATTATACCATCGGTGATGTCATCGCCCGATATAAGGCAATGAAAGGGTTTAATGTCCTTCATCCTATGGGTTGGGACGCTTTCGGCATGCCGGCGGAGAATGCGGCCATTGCCAACAATACCCAGCCGGCAGCCTGGACATACGAAAATATTGAAGCCATGAAGCATCAGTTAAAACAACTGGGCTTCAGCTACGACTGGGACCGTGAAATCGCCACCTGCACCCCGGATTATTACCGATGGGAACAATGGCTTTTCATTCAGATGTTTAAACAGGGGATAGCGTATCGTAAAGAGTCCTATGTCAACTGGTGTGACCCCTGCCAGACCGTTCTGGCCAATGAACAGGTGGAAAACGGTGACTGCTGGCGGTGCGGAAAGCCGGTCCGCCAAAAAAAGCTATCCCAATGGTTCTTTAAAATCACGGATTTCGCACAGGATTTACTGGATCATTGCGACCAGCTTCCGGGATGGCCGGATAAAGTCACCACTATGCAGAAAAACTGGATCGGCAGAAGCACGGGTGCTGAAATAAATTTTGCGATTGAAAATTCCGACCACGTTATTACGGTTTTCACCACCCGCCATGATACGGTTTTGGGTGCCACATTCATGTGCCTGGCACCGGAACATCCCATGGTAGAGAGTTTATCCAAAGGCACTCCTCAGGAATCTGTCATTGTCGAATTTCAGGAACGAATGGCCAAAGAAAACCGTTCCAGCCAGAATATTGAAGATTATGAAAAAGAAGGCGTTTTCACCGGCGCGTGGTGTATCAACCCGCTGACCAACAGACGAATGCCTGTTTATGCGGCCAATTTTGCGTTAATGGAATATGGCACCGGGGCGGTCATGTCGGTGCCGGCCCATGACCAGAGGGATTTTGAATTTGCCAAAAAATACGAATTAGACATTATTGTGGTCATCAAGCCGGAAGATCAGGACATTAAAAATGTTGCAGTCACCGAAGCCTATACCGGTCCGGGCATCATGGTCAACTCGCTGCAGTTTGACGGAATTGGCAACAAAGAGGCCCAGAAAAAAATCGCTGCCTTTCTGGAAAAAGAAAATCTTGGAAAACAGGCAATCAGCTACCGTCTTCGTGACTGGGGAATTTCCAGACAGCGCTTTTGGGGAACACCGGTCCCGATGATTCATTGTGAAGACTGCGGTATTGTGCCGGTGGCGGAAGAAGATCTGCCGGTGGTGTTGCCGGAAAATATTGATTTACTGGAAGGCGGAAGCTCTCCGCTGTCCCGGCTGGCGTCTTTTGTTAATACAACATGCCCGCAATGCGGGAAACCCGCCAAACGGGAAACCGATACCATGGATACATTTGTTGAATCCTCCTGGTATTTTGAACGCTACTGCAGTCCCACATGTGATTCCGCCATGTTTGACAAGCAGGCGGTCGACTATTGGATGCCGGTGGATCAGTATATCGGCGGCGTTGAACATGCGGTGCTGCACCTGCTTTATTCAAGATATTTTACCCGTGTATTACATGATTTGCAGATGGTGAAATACAAAGAACCGTTCACGCGCCTGCTCACCCAGGGCATGGTGTGCAAGGAAACGCTGTCCTGTCCGGAACATGGATTCTTATTTCCCGAAGAAGCCAGGGTTGAAAATGACACATATTACTGCACCAAATGCGGCAGTAAAGTCAGTGTCGGGCGGGTCGAAAAAATGTCCAAATCCAAAAAAAATGTCATTGATCCCAACATCCTGCTTGAAAAATACGGTGCGGACACGGTCCGGTTATTCTGCCTGTTTGCAGCCCCCCCGGAAAGGGACCTGGAATGGAATGAACAAAGCGTTGACGGGAGCTTCCGATTTTTAAACCGGATCTGGCGACTGGTGCAGGACCTGCTGGAAAAAATCAAACCCGCAGCACCCTATGACGGTGGTTTGAATGAATTGGATGATGACCTGAAAAAACTTTTCCAGAAAACACATCTGACCATCAAAAAAGTTTCCAAAGATATTGACGAACGGTTTCATTTCAACACGGCCATCAGTGCGGTTATGGAGCTTGTGAACCTGATGTACATTATGGATCTTAACACAACGCCCCTTTCGAACAATATCGGTGCCGGTGTTATCAGAACCGCCGTTGAATCCATCATTCTCCTGCTGTCTCCCATTGTACCGCATTTTGCCGAAGAACTATGGGAAACTCTGGGCAATAAAAGCGGGAGCCTTGCAGCAACCCCATGGCCTTCATTTCGGGAAGATGCACTCATCACCGACACATGCCTGATTGTTGCTCAGGTCAATGGAAAACTCAGGGGAAAATTTAATATTGATACCACTGCGGATGATGAAACGATCAAGAAAAAAGCCCTGGCCGATGAAAACGTGATGCGGTTTATCAATGACCGGCCCATTAAAAAAGTGATCGTTATAAAGAAAAAACTGGTGAATATTGTTATTTAATTTAGGTTTTTATCTCTAATTTTTGTATGTTCTCAAAAAACTCGGGTATGGCAAGGACGCTTTGTAGCGGAAACCTTTAGGTTTCCATTTAAATATGGCGGTCTAAAGACCTCCGCTACATGGTTTCACCATAAAGCCGAACCAATATTTTGCCCTGACTTATTGAGAAGATACTAATTTTTGTGTTTTTTTGGCAAACTATGTCAAGATTCAAAAAGTATGAAGTGACTAAAATGCGCTAAATTGTCTAAAGTTAAGGACTGCACTAAACGCGCGATCATTTTTATTATAAAAATTGACAATGCCGGAGGCGTTAACCATAACTTTAGCGCACCTCAAACTTTAGCTCACTTTTAACTTTTCCGGTTTATCCGGGTTAGGAAAAAAAATTGCCCCGATTTCACTTAAGCATGGGAATATGCATTGTTTTATGGTTGGTTATGGCGGCCTGCGGGTATCGATTTTCAGGCGGCGGGGAATTACCGGGAGACGTTAAAAAACTCAATATCCGTGTTTTTGAAAACCGCACCAATGAAAATGGCCTGGAAACCCGGATCGCCAATGATCTGATTAACCAGTTTATAAGATTTGACAGCGTGAGGATAGCGGATAAATCCAGCGCAGACGCCTCTTTAACCGGCATTATCAGGTCCGTAAGATCGGTTACAATCTCCCATTCAGACGCCACAACGTCGGCTGAACGGCGGATTCAGGTAATAATAGACCTGAAGCTAACGTCAGCAGAGGGGACTCTTTTATGGTCGGCTAACGCGATATCTGCGTATGAAACATATGAAGTCAGTCTGGAAAAGGCGCAAACTGATAAAAATAAAAAATCCGCTTTAGCAATACTCTCAAGTCGAGTTGCCGAGCGGATTTATTATCGATTAACGGATAATTTTTAAAACTCCGGGGAATCTTCCATATATTCCCCGATTTTCTAAATAACTCATTCATAACCTTTTGAAATGATGGACAAGTTATTTTTTGATATAGTGGTGATTCATCACCGTGAAAAACTTTTTATGCGATAGAGCGGTTTACACTTTTTGTCAGCCTGGAAATTTTTCTTGCGGCTGTTCGCGGATGGAGGACACCTTTTTTAGACGCTTTATCAATAGTTGATTGGGCTGTATTTAATACATCAGCGGCGGTGGTTGCATCCGTATCTTTTCCAAGCAGACCGATCTGCTTAACAATTCCCTTAATACGGGTTTTAACAGCCCGGTTGCGCAACCGCCGTTTTTGACTTTGTAAATTTCGCTTAACTGCAGATTTATGATTTGCCAATGTTCAAACTCCTTTATACGGTTTTTTACAAAAATATAAAGGGGATTGATACCTGATTAAGCCGATCGTGTCAAGATATTTATATGAACAATGAAAAAAAACAGTTTACAAAAGCCGCCGGAATTATCGGTGTCTTGACCCTGATCAGCCGAATTCTCGGGTTTATAAGAGACATGGTCATCGCCTGGTTTTTCGGGGCCGGTCTCCTGTCTGATGCTTTTTTTGTGGCGTTCCGGCTCCCGAATCTTTTCCGTCGGCTTTTCGGCGAAGGATCATTAACGGTTGCCTTTATCCCTGTCTTTTCCGAACATATGACAACTTTTGGAAAAGAAGCGGCCTTTCAAATGGCAAGGTCCGCTGTCCGCATGCTGTCGGTCGTGCTGGTCATCATTACCATCATCGGCATTATCGCGGCGCCGGGAATTGTCGCGCTCATTGCACCCGGTTTTACCGGGGCACAATTTTCAATGACCGTTATCCTGACCCGGATCATGTTCCCCTATATCTTCTTCATCTGCCTGGTCGCGCTGAGTATGGGAATTTTGAATGTACTCGGTCATTTTGCCGCACCGGCACTGGCACCGGTTCTTTTAAACCTGTCAATAATTGCCGCTGTTTTATTTATTTCACCCCGTCTGCCCGACCCGTCCATCGGCCTGGCCATTGGGGTAATCATTGGCGGAATACTTCAACTCCTGCTGCAAATACCGTTTCTTATTCAAAAAGGTTTTTATTTCTGGCAAAAAGCGAACTTTTATCATCCGGGCCTGAAAAAAATCGGGCGCCTGATGATTCCCTCTGTTTTTGGGGCCGCAGTATATCAAATTAATATTCTTATCGGCACCTTGCTGGCCTCTTTTCTGGATGAAGGAAGCGTCTCTTATCTTTATTATGCCGACCGGCTGGTTCAGTTTCCCTTGGGAATTTTTGCCATCTCCATGTCGGTTGCGATCCTCCCCAGCCTTTCCCGCCAGGCAGCATCCCGGGATATGCAGGCATTGACCGACACGGTCAGCTATGCCATGAAACTCATTTTTTTTATAACCATCCCGGCAATGACCGGCTTGATCGTATTACGCCACCCCATTGTTGCCCTGCTATTTGAAAGAGGCGCGTTTGATCCGATCAGTTCAGGGCATACCGCCGATGCACTCCTGTATTTCAGTGTCGGTCTTTGGGCATTTTCAGGGGTTCGCATTGTGGTTTCCACTTTTTATGCGTTGCAGGACACAAAAACCCCCGTAAAAATAGCGGCAATATCTGTTTCCGGAAATATCGTTCTGTGTCTTATCCTGATGGGACCGCTTGCGCACGCCGGCCTGGCGCTTGCCGCATCCCTTTCATCCATGCTCAATTTCACCCTTCTCATACTGGCATTAAAAAAAAGACTGGAGGCCCTGGAATGGAAAAAGATCATTGAGTCTGTTGCCAAATCTATGATATGTTCATTTGTTATGGGAATCAGCCTGTGGGCATTTGTCTGTTTTAATGAAACCGTGAATCCGGCTTCTGGTTTCAACCGGCTGTGGGTTGTATCCGTTGGAGTCTTTATTGGAATATTCATTTACGGCCTGACCGCGTATATATTAAAGTGCCGGGAACTTAGAGACATTATGAAACTCCTTAAAAAAGGTTAAACCGTCTTTTACGTGAATTCATCTCATTTAAAAATTGCATTTTTCTTTGCCGGACTCATTTTGATTTCCTACATGGTATTGATTGTCATAGGGGATAACGGCGTGCGTGATTTAAATGCCCTGAAGCAGGAAGTCATTGAGTTAAAAGCTAAGAACAATGTTCTACAGGAAAAAAACATCCGAATGCACCGAAAAATCAAACGCTTAAAAGAAGATCCGAAGTTTATCGAAAATATTGCCCGCCAGGAACTCAAAATGATCGGTAAAGATGAAATTGTGTTTAAATTTAAGGAAGATAGTACCGCCAGAATAAACCAAAATAACGGTGCCGTTAAAAAGACTTCAGAAAATCTTTATCCCAAACGATAACCGGATGGCAAAGAAAAAAGGGAATAAACAATGAACGACCCAGCCCGAAGATACACCAAAACCATTGCAAAGCTTTACGCAGATCAGGGACACTACGACAAGGCGATTGAAATCTATCAGTATCTGGTAACAAATTTTCCTGACCGGGAAGATATCTTAGATGATTTTTCAGATTTAAAAATCAAATTGCAACGGATAAAAACATCAAAAAAACCAAATTTAGCGGTGTTATTTCAACAATGGTTTGACCTGCTGGCAGAATACAAACAGATAAATGCCATACAAAAAGAAAAATGAAAAGATGAACATCGAACATCGAACACCCAACATCGAATGATGAATATCTTTTAAATGCGTAGGCCGGATTAGCTCGTAGAGCGTAATCCGGCATTTGAAAAAGGTATTCGAGTAACAGGGTCGCATCTTGAGTAACAGGGTCGCATCTTAATTATTAATTATTCTCCTTTCGTATTCTGTTAATCTGCCTTCTCAGCCTGCTATCATTCTGAATTATTTTTGTGATATAATTGTACCTGACGGTAATACCGGCACCAGATATACCGCCAAAATACTGGCCTAAGGCAACACCTCTTTCTCCTGTTATTTCACGGCTGAGATACACCCTCATTCAATATCAGAGGAAGAATTTTCATTTTTTTTATTTTAAACCGCTTCAACAAAATTTCGGTATCTTTTTTTCGATTTGTTTTGATCTTGTCCGAACAGGGACAACAACCAACCTGTTTCCAAACATTCTTACAAAGAAAATTTTGATTTAAAAAATTGTTCAATTTCCAGCAAGTTATTAAAAATGAATGAAGATCCCAATAATTAATAATTAAGATGCGACCCCCCTTACTTAATTTGTATTAGTTTGATTAATTATTAATAAAGAGATATTATATGCATAAATCATTTATTATTTTTTATGGTCACCACAAAAGAAAAGAGGCCGGGCATGGAAATTGAGACAACCATTAGAGATTCTTTAAAAACACTAAAACAATTCCCACCTGAGACGCCGATCAAGATAATTATCCAGGATCTTCGAAAAGACACGGAGTCGAGCATCTCGACAAAGGGCGGTGAAAAAAAACCACACCTTCCCTTCTTAGATGATAATGATTTTTGGGATAGTGAGAATACGCCAACGGATTTATCTGTCAATGTGGATAAATATTTGTATGGTGACGAATGAAAAACAGGGAAATCTTTATTGATACGGGTGCTTACTTGTCACGCTGCCACATACGGGACGGAAAGCATGATCTTTCCAAGGAAATTTGGCAGAAGTTAAGAGATGACGGCTTCGTAAAAAGTCCAAATTCTGTGTTGCGCTACATTCCTCGTTTCTTCAAAGTACGCTAAGTACGAATCATCACTCAGAATTTGCGCGCCTTGAATTTGAACTTTTATACTTTGCCGTCGGAATCTGACTTTTTACGAGACTATCAAGAGATGATAACAGAATACTGATTACCAGCAACCATGTGTTAGATGAGCTGGCCACTTTACTTGGGAGACGCACAAATTTTGAATTTGCTGCAAGAAAGTTAAAACAAATTTATGAAGCAGATATTCAAATAGAACGAACCGACGAAAAAGACGAATTAAAAGCGTTAAAATTCCTTGAAAAATACGCAGACCAAAATATCAGTTTCACGGACTGTCTTTCATTTGTGATTATGCAGCGATTAAAAATTAAGCAGGTCTTTTCTTTTGATAAGTGGGAAACAACATAGGGAAACAACATAGGGTCGCATCTTAATTATTAATTATTTTCTTTCGTATTCTGTTAATCTGCCCTCTCAGCCTGCTATCATTCTGAATTATTTTTGTGATATAATTGTATTTGCAAATAATTAATAATTAAGATGCGACCCCTTTTTACGTTGCCGTCGGAATCTGACTTTTTACGAGACTATCAAGAGATGATAACAGAATACTGATTACCAGCAACCAT
>JAGGYV010000272.1 GCA_021162325.1 Desulfobacteraceae bacterium
AAATAATTCAGAATGATAGCAGACTGAGAGGGCAGATTAACAGAAAACGAAAGGAGAATAATTAAAATTAAGATGCGACCCTCCCATATTTTACTTGACCTGTCCTTTAATGGGTGCCTGTCACAATTCCCTGGATTAACCCATGCGTCGTTGTCAATAATTTAATCGGTGTTTTCCCGTAGGGGCAACCCCCGTGGTTGCCCTTTTTTTATGCCCGTGATTACCATTTTGCCGGATGGCCGTTGGCCGTCGTTTTCGACGGGGGGCGGTGGCGGTCGATTCTATAGGGCAGGCACAGGGGCCTGCCCCTACGATGACCGTGGTTCCGTTGATATGATTGGGCATGATCACGAATTCATCGATTGGAATGCCGGGGTAATGTTTTGGAATTTCATTCCATACGGTTTGTACCATTTTTCTGGCATCATTCAACCGCATGTTTCAATAGCGATTCTGTATCCTATGGGAAAATTGACATGCACAAGATAGTGTTTTAAATTATTTCAATTTTTTGTCATTTACTTCTGGCCGGTTTTTTAACGCCCGCCACTTGTCCAGCCGTTCTTTGACGATTTTTTCATACCCTCGGGTCGTGGGGGTATAAAATATTTGATTTTTCAGTTTTTCCGGCAGATGATCCTGGGGGACAAAAGCGTCTTTATAATTGTGGGCGTATTTATAATCCTTGCCGTACCCGATATCCTTCATTAATCGGGTGGGAGCATTTCGGATATGCATGGGCACCGGAAGGGCTCCGGTTTGCTCAATGGTTTTGAGCGTCTGTCCGTAAGCCGTGTAAATGCTGTTGCTTTTCGGAGCTGTTGAAAGATAAACGGCTGCCTGGGCCAGACAAAGATCACCTTCCGGTGACCCGAGGAAACGAAAGGCTTCCATGGCCGTCATGGCAACGGACAAGGCCGAAGGATCTGCATTCCCCACATCTTCGGAGGCAAACCGGACCATTCTTCGGGCAATATACTTCGGATCTTCTCCGGATGAGAGCATCCGTCCCAGCCAGTAGATGGCGGCATCCGGATCACTACCCCGGAGGCTTTTATGAAAAGCGGAAATAAGATTAAAGTGTGCTTCCCCGGATTTGTCATAGATCAGCGCTTTTCGCTGCAAAGCGTTTTCCACCGCTTCTAAGGGGATTTCATGTTTTGTATTATCATTGCCTTTTGCGTTACCATTGCCTTTTGCGTTACCGGGGTCGACAGTTTTTGAAGACGCGTAAACAGCGGATATTTCAAGTGCGTTGAGGGCTGACCGGGCATCTCCGTCGGAAATGGCAATGATATGATCAAGGGCGCTGTCGGAATAGGTCAGTTTCAGGCGGCCCAAGCCGTTATCGATGTCACTTAACGCCCGTTTTAAAAGGATTTTCAAATCAGATTCAGACATGGAGGAGAGGGTGATCACCTGGCATCGGGACAAAAGGGCCGGAATCACTTCAAAAGAGGGATTTTCCGTGGTGGCACCCACAAGGGTGAGCAGTCCGCTTTCCACATGATGTAAAAAAGCATCCTGCTGGGCCTTGTTGAATCGATGGATTTCATCAACAAAGACAATGGTCCGGTTGCGATAAAGGTTCCGCTGCTGCCGGGCCGCTTCAATGACATTTCTAATATCCTTGACACCGGAAAGTACGGCTGAAAAATGGGAGAAGTGGCATTGGGTGTGTTCGGCAATAATCCGGGCAAGGGTGGTTTTACCGCACCCCGGCGGCCCCCAGAGGATCATTGAAAAAATACGGTCGTTTTCGATGGCGCGGTGAATTAATGAACCGTTGCCCACCGCCTGTTGTTGGCCGATAAACTGGTCCAGCCGAACGGGTCTCATCCGGTCAGCCAGGGGCCTTGATCCGGCTGTGGCCTTTTGTGCCTGGTGCTCAAAAAGGTCCAATGTGTTTTTATCTTTTTTATCGCCGGTTATTGCCATTGATTAAGGATTTAGTGGATTACTTTTTAAAAGTGCGGTTTCTTCTTTTCTGGTGTTTAGAAACAAACTGTTTTTTTTGGGAAACTCTATCGCTGGTCTCATGTCGTTTTCTGAAAAACAGACGAATCGGGGTCTGGTCCAGGCCGGTTGCCTGTCGGATCTGGTTGATCAGATAGCGTTGATAGGAAAAATGAATTCCGTCGGGAACGTTGACAAAACTGATAAATGTCGGTGGCTTTGTAGAAATCTGGGTGGCGTAAAAGAATTTGATCCGTCGACTGTTGTGCATTGACGGCTCGCTTTTTGCGGTGGCCCGTTCAAAAATATTGTTTAATGGACCCGTTGAAATCCGGGTGGCGTACTGGTCATATACTTCATTGACCCGATCAAAAATTTTGGGTACCCGTTTGCCGGTCAGTGCGGAAAGGGCCAGTACCGGGGTAAAGCTGAGGAACTTGGCCGCCATTCTCAGTTTTTCAATAAACCGTTTAAGGGTTTTGTCATCTTTTTCAACAAGATCCCATTTGTTGAGCAGAAAAATACATCCGCATCCCCGTTCAAAGGCGTAGCCGGCAATTTTAACATCCTGGTCAGTGACGCCCTCATGAGCGTCAATCATAATTAAGGCAATGTCACATCGTTCAATGCTTTTTAAGGCTTTAATGATCGATATTTTTTCAATTTTTTCAAAGACTTGTTTTTTTCGTCGAATACCGGCCGTATCGATCAGTAAATACTGACGGCCGTTGATCTCGCAGGCGGTATCAATGGGATCCCTTGTCGTGCCGGGAATATCGCTCACAATGACCCGGTTTTCTCCTAAGATCCGGTTGATTAATGATGATTTTCCAACATTCGGCCGGCCGATGATGGCAATTTTAATCGCTCCATTATCATCGTCTTCTACAGGAGATGTCGGGAGGGCGGTGACCAGGCAGTCTAAAAAATCAGGTACCCCGTATCCATGCTCTGCGGAAACCGGATAGAATGTTTCGATTCCCAGGGTGTAAAATTCGGGGATGTTTTTTTCTTTTTCATAACCGTCAATTTTATTAACGGCATAGAAAACCGGGCAGGATAATTCTCTTAAGATTTTAATTAATTCAGAGTCAAAAGGGGAAACGCCGCCTTTGCCGTCAAGCAGGAGAACGACGGCGTCTGCGTCGCTGATGGCCTGATGGACCTGGCTCCGGCTTAAAGATGAAAATTCATCATCGTCTTCGATGGAAAATCCGCCCGTATCAATGACGAAAAATTCAACATCATTCCATGTGGATGATCCGTAATGACGGTCCCGGGTAACCCCGGGGAAATTATCTACCAGCGCATCTTTGGTTCGGGTGATCCGGTTAAACAGGGTGGATTTTCCGACATTTGGGCGGCCGACAATGGCTACGACAGGTTTCATCTATATTTTATAAATGATTCGTTTGTCGGTGATGATAATATCGACATATTTATCATGGGATTCCATGGGAACCAGCTGGGTCATCTGGTCTTCGGTTGCGCATGCCACTTTCCTGGCGGTGGCCGGGAGTTTTGATATAATGCGATCGTAGCGTCCGTTCCCGAGTCCCAGCCGCCCGCCTTTTTCATCAAATGCAATACCCGGGATGATGGCAATATCCACATCATCAATGGGCACCGGCTTGCAGCGATCCGGATTCGGTTCAAGGATATTATTGGCCCCGGGTTTTAAATCTTTTTCAATATCACTGATTTTATAGAGTCGGGTGCCGTTATTTTCTCCCCTGAAAAGCGGCAGAACAATATCTTTTGTCGAATCGCTACAGTACTTTAAAATATTTTTAGAATTTACTTCATGCGGGTGGTTGATATACAGCAACGTCACCTCGGCTTCCCGGAAATTGGCAAAGTCAAATAATTGTTCTTCAATCAGCCCGTATTTTTCCATGATTTCTTTTTTGGAAAGCGCGTCTAATCTTTCTTTTATCTGATTGCGAATTTCTTGCTTTTTAACTTTCAGATCCTCCATTACTTTTTTACTCCATCTAAAATATTCTATATATTATGGGATACTTATTCATAATATAATTTCTGTATCATTTTATTATACACAATATGGTACAAATTGCAATAATGATTGACGAACTATATACAGCATGATAATTTTTATAATTTTATTAGCAGTAGATGAATATAAATTTATAACAAAGATAGGTATTGTATGCTGGAAATCAAGTACGTCAGGCAAAATTTATCTCAAGTATATAATTCTCTTGAAAAACGGGGAGATACAGCTGGCCTGGATACGTTTCAGGCAGCGGAGGCGGCCCGGCGCGAAATTTTAGGAGAAATTGAGACATTGCGTCATCAGCGAAATGTGGTTTCCGGCGAAATCGCGGATCTCAAAAAAAACGGAGATGATGCAGAAGATCTTGTTATTCAGATGCGGGACGTTTCCGGGAAAATTAAAACCCTGGAAAAGTCCCTTGCGGAAAGTGAAGAAAAAGTTCAGGAAATATTGATCCGACTTCCCAATATTCCCGATGCATCTGTTCCTGTGGGGAAAAATGAGGCTGATAATCAGCTGGTTCGTCAGATAGGAACCCCTGTAAAATTTGATTTTGAGCCAAAAGCGCACTGGACAATCGGTGAAGAATTAAAAATACTGGATTTTGAAAGGGCGGCTAAAATTACGGGGGCCCGATTCCCGCTTTATTTTGGGGCCGGGGCCCGGATGGAACGGGCTTTGATTAATTTTATGCTTGACCTGCATACCACCGAACATGGCTACACGGAAGTCCTGCCGCCGTTTATCGTGAACCGGAAAAGTATGACAGGTACCGGCCAATTGCCGAAGTTTAAAGAGGATCTGTTTAAACTTGAAAACTGGGACTATTTTTTGATTCCCACTGCTGAAGTGCCGGTGACCAATATTTACCAGGATGAAATTCTTGATGAAGATCAGTTGCCGATATATTATACCGCCTATACGCCGTGTTTTCGGTCCGAAGCCGGATCATACGGCAAGGACACCCGGGGATTGATCCGTCAGCATCAGTTTAATAAAGTGGAAATGGTAAAATTTACCACCCCGGAAACCTCTTATAATGAGCTGGAAAGCCTTTTAAAAAATGCGGAAGTCGTTTTGCAAAAACTGGGTCTGCCATATCAGGTGGTGGTGCTCAGTACCGGTGACCTGGGTTTTTCCGCTGCCAAAACCTATGATATTGAAGTGTGGATGCCGGCCCAGGATAAATACCGTGAGATATCATCCTGTAGTAATTTTGAAGGGTTTCAGGCACGCCGCGCCGGGATTCGGTTTCGGCGAAAAGGTAAAAAAGGGACGGAACCGGTTCATACATTAAACGGGTCCGGACTGGCAGTCGGGCGAACATTGGCCGCGATTCTGGAAAATTATCAGCAGGCGGATGGAAGCGTGATGATCCCTGAGGTATTACGGCCTTATATGGGCGGCAAAGAAAAGATTGATCCCTGCGTGTAATCTTAGGAATCCGATCATAAGGTTGTTTGCTTACCCTAACCCGGATAAACCGGAAAAGTTAAAAGTGAACTAAAGTTTGAAGTGAGCTAAAGTTATGGTTAATGCCTTCGGCATTTTCAATTTTTATGTTAAAAATGATC
>JAGGYV010000307.1 GCA_021162325.1 Desulfobacteraceae bacterium
GAATCCGCAATTGGCGGCTTGATCGTTCCATCATTGGTCTCCGGTGCACTGGAGACCGGGATGATCACAACCGTTGCGGCTTTTGAATTGACCAGGTATTTTCGGGCCAGCTCATTGATATCCTGTTCGGTGATGGCGGCGTAATCTTCCTGAAATGTCCGGCACCAGTCCAGTTGCGCCGGATGGCGGCTGGCTTTTTTTAATACACTATTCAGCCAGTAGGGATTTGTTTTAACCCGTTCTTTAATGGATGTAAGGATGGGTTTAATGGCCCGGTTTAATTCGTCGTCGGAAACGCCCTGAGTGGCAAGGTCATCGGTAATCCCTTGAAGTGCCCGGATGATTTCACTGGTGTCTTCCGGGTCTGTCTGGACGACGGCATTTAATGACCCGTAGCTGTCATATGCCCGGCTTGGTGCATTATACGCATATGAAGAATAACTGGCCCCCATTTCTTCCCTGATCTTAACCCGCATCCGGTCGCTGATAATTTCAGAAAGTACGGACAGGCGCCGGTTTTGGTGGATATTTTTGTAATCATCCGTCAGAAAAGCTAATGTTACCATCCCCTTGGGTATAACCGTCGGAACGGAAACGGTTAACGACTCTCCATGCGGGAACAGCGGCTGCCGCTTATTATCGCTGATTTCTTCGTCGGATCGTTTCGGCAGGCTCCCTATGTATGTCGCGGCCAGATCAATGACCACTTCCGGGTCCAGATCGCCCACGATGGAAATTTCCATGGGCGCATTTTTTAAAGTCGGGGTGATCCAGTGCCGGATATCATCTAATGTGTTATTTTTAAATGTATCAAAGTCCGGGAGCCCAAATCGGGTGTCGCCGCCGGCTAAAAACCGAGAGCCTTGAAAAACCATTGCGCCGTTAATGGAATGTTTAAGGGATTCATAATCCTGGGTATACTGGGCTATCGCCAGTGAATAAGCGTCTTCTCTGAACCCCGGATCAGTTAAATAGGCGTGGTACAGTTGGAACAGCAGAGGAATTTCATCAGAGACCGAATTTCCGGCAAAGGAAAAAGAGTCTTCTTCCACCTGAAAAGCAACATGCGTGTTTTTGCCGGTCAGCGCCCGTTTCAGTTCATCCCGGGTGATCTGTCCCAACCCGCTTAATGGAACCACTTTCCGGGAAAGGGCTGCCAGGCCGGGATTTTTTCTGGGTTCTTGCTTTACACCGTTGCCGAAAATCAGTGTGGACTTTACTTCGTTGGTCTTAAAGTCCGTGGGTTTGATATACAGATGAACACCGTTT
Source organism: Desulfobacteraceae bacterium (assembly GCA_021162325.1). Lineage (GTDB taxonomy): Bacteria > Desulfobacterota > Desulfobacteria > Desulfobacterales > Desulfosalsimonadaceae > SURF-3. The sequence continues at coordinate 1,270 of JAGGYV010000307.1, forward strand.
TCGAATTCAACGTGAATGATACCCAGATCCGTGATGTCTTCCCGGCTGATAATTTTACCTTTTTGAATCGGTGTCGGCAGGTAGGGGAATTCAATCCGTTTTTTTTCTTCTGGTGCTTTCACCGGGGTCGCCATGCTATCCGTGTACATGGCAAATATCTGGTTTTTCGGCGGTTCAGTCTGATTCTTCAGGTTGATGTTTCCTGTGACAATTATTAATCGATTGTCGGTATTCCAGTTATTTTGCAATGCCTTGTTTAGTTCTTCCTGGGTAACTGATTCAATCATAGGCGCCTTCAGGGTGTTTATCTGCTCCGGGGATTGGAAGACCTGTCGGGTATTTAAACTGTGCATAATCTGCCTTGCCAGGTGCCGGCTTTCCCTTGTAGGTGCGGCTTTTAGCGCTTTGTCCAGGTGAGCGGTAAATGCTTTTTTTGCCAAATCGATTTCAGATTCGGTAAATCCGTAGGTAAGGGCTTTTCGCAGGGTTTGTTCAATGGATGTCAGCGTGTTGCCCCAGTTCTCAGGCGCGCAATCGGCATTGATGTCTGCTCCTTCCAGATAGTTTAAGTAATTTCCGGAACTGATCATGGCATGGGTAAACGGTGTATTCGGGTCGTTTAACATTTCCGACAATCGTTTATTGATGATATGATTGGCCATTGCGGATCGAAGCTGAATTTCCTGCTGTTTAACTGAATCGGGCGGGTTAATTTTTTCGGATATTGTTTCAAGGTAAATACTGGTATTCCCGGCTTCCGGTTCAAAGTGATAAAATGTTTTGAACCCCGAGTGATGGATGCTGCCGGGGTTTTGATATTCCGACGCCGGTGCCCGTGGCGACAGGCCTGCGAATTTTTCTATAATCAAAGGTTCTGCGACCCGTATATCAAAATCACCCGCCATGATCAGCATCATTCTTTCCGGCCGGTACCAAGTGTCGTAAAAAGACTTGAGCAGGTGACGGTCAGTGTTTCGAATCACTTTTTCTGTTCCAATTGGGAAGCGGTCGGAAAGCAGGGCATCCGGAAGTTCGAACTTGAATGTTGCCTCAAACGTTCGGAAGTCAACAGAGTCCCGGGTCCTTTTTTCGGCAAGGATGATGGGTCGTTCTTTATCCACTTCTTCTTCGAGAAGCAACGCACCGGCTGCATAATCTTTCAGCACCAGCAGCGCGTCAGTCAACCCTTTCGGGTCGCCTTTGGGAAGATCAATATCATAGACGGTACTGTAAAATCCGGTGTGCGCATTGACATCGGCGCCGAATTTCATTCCAATACTCTGAAAATATTTGACCAGTTCGCCGGGCGGGAAATTCTCAGAACCGTTAAAGAGCAGATGCTCCAGAAAATGGGCCACCCCGCGCTCATTTTCTTTTTCAAGCATGGAACCTGCCTGGATAAACAGATGCATACTGACCCGGTTTTCCGGACGGCTGTTATTCATTAAAATATATCTGAATCCGTTGGGCAGTGCTTTGAAAATGACGTTCGGGTCCGGTTTCAGGTCACTGGACGCATGTGCCCAGTGTTGTGTGGGATTAAATATTGCCTCCTGAGTCGCGATACCGGGACTTTTCTGCTGTGCTTCAGTGGTGGTCTCAGGTAACGGGTTTTGGGATAATGCGCTGCAACCGGAGAATATAACGAGTAGAAATATACAGATACATAAGTTCTGATAAGCAATTCGTTTCATTGAAACTTTATCCTGAATGAGAGGTTTTGTAAAAAAATGTAGCGGGACTGTTTATTTTAAATAAGATATGTCGAAATGTTTGATTTGGCAACCGGATTTTGCCTTGATGTTGTTTTGAGCATATGTTAATACCGGCACAAACAGAGTCGCATGTGATTGCGGATATACTCATTTTTTGGGTAATTATTTAATAATATAATGAATTAGCATTATCATGTCGGCTGAGCTTCCTGTATTGATTTTTGGTGGAGTTATGGGGGGCGGGCTTGCCCGGGGGATTGAAGCGGTTAATTTTGGCATTATTTTTAAAATAATGTTGTACCGGGTGCTTACTGTTCCGGTGGCAGCGATAACCTGCATGATTTTATTTAAAATTCTCGAGTGTACTATATAACAAACTCGTAAAAAGTCGAATTCCGATGGCAAAGAAAAAAGTTCCACCAAATCTTAAAATTGGCGAGGCGCGCAAATCCTGAGTGATGATTAGTACTTAGCGTACCATGAAGAAACGAGGGATGCAGCGCAACAAAGAATTTGGATTTTTTACGAAGCCATCATATAAAGGAGGTATCTTATTATGCGTATACCGTTTTCTTCAATGTTTATTACGTCGCCATTTGATGCGTTACAAGAGCATGCGGAGAAAGTGAAGGAGTGTTCATGGGCGTTTCAGCAAGCCATGGAATGTTATGCATCCAGCCGATGTGATACCTTTGAAGAACACAGGCAGGAAGTGGCACGTTTTGAGAACGAAGCGGATGCAATCAAACGACGGATTCGTGGACATTTGCCGAAGGGCGTGATGATGCCGGTTGAAAAATTTCAGTTATTCAGGTACTTGAGGGAACAGGATAATGTGCTGGATTCGGTAAAAAAAGCCATCAACTGGCTTTCCTTCAGGCCGGAAGTCGGGATTCCGAAATACGCTGAAAAGGATTTTTTTATGTTAGTCGATTCGGTGATCGAACCTATCGAAGAATTGACGATTATGGTTTCTGAAGCGCGAATCTATTTTAAGACTTTTTCTGAAAAGCAGCGGCAGAAAATTAAGAAAATCATTTCCAATTTGAGACAGATGGCGCATGAAGCGGATAAAAGAGAATATTCGCTGGTTAAAAAGATTTTTAAAAACGAACAAGACCCGATTACCCTACAGCACCTTGTTAAACTTGCGGAAATAATAGGAAATATTGCGGACCATGCAGAGAATGCCGCAGATATGATGCGGGCGATGCTGTCAAAATAATCCGGTTGGCAGAAAGGGAAGGGCCTTTACAGCTTAAAGGCCCATTTGATATAAACAAAAAATACTGTCCAGGATAGAATGCAGATAATATAAGATATCCAGTTAACGCTTTTTCTTGCCTTGCCGTGTTTGTCCGCACGGCCGATTTTTGAATGGCAGGAAAAGCATTCTTTGGCATCTAAGGGCAGGGAGACAAAGCATTCCGGACAGCGTTTGACGATGATTTCAGCAACCGTGTCAACCTGCTTTTTTTTGTCTTTTTTTTTGTCGCCCATTTGACCTTTTGGGGGTATCCGTATTTTTAAAAATCATCAAATTCTTTGTTTGTTTGAAACAGGCGTTTTTTAATATTTTATCTAACTACTCAATATCATTAATTAGTGTCTTTGTAAAAGAGTTTAGTCATTCCGATTTTTTAATAATTGAATTTTAAATTCGTGTCGTTTTGTTTCGATTGAAAAATATTGTAATTCTAGTTATTTATAAACTCTTCGGAAATCGTAATGTCACTGTTGTCACGTAAATTCGTGACCCAGGAACTGTAAAGTGCTGATTGTTTTTTTGATAATATCCGGTCATAGATGTCGTCTTTTGCGATGCTCAGCCCCTGCGCTAATGGGAGTTTTCTTTTTCTTAGCTCGATAACATATAATCCGGTTTCAGCCTCAACGACATTTTCAGGTAATTTATTGCTTTCGGTCAGTTTAAATGCGGCTGCCATCAGTCTTTTGTCATTGCCAATGCCCGGAACGGCACCGTTCCGGCTCATTTGCCCGGTTGTTTTTATTGTAATAGAGGTGTCTTCTTCAGCAGCTGCGGTAATTGAGCCGGCGGCTTTTGATTTTTCAAGGAATTTTTTGGCGGCCTCTTCGGTTGCTATTCTTTGTTGAGCTCGTTTTGTATCCTTGATTACTTCTTCTTTGACTGCGTTAAACTCGGGAATTGTTTCCGGTTTTTTGTTGATGACCTGAGTCAGGTAATATGATTCGCCGATTTCAGTGATATCACTGAGTTCCATCATGGGCAGTTTGAACGCAGTATCTGCAAATGCGGACGCGTTGCCAATACCTTTCGGTCCTTTTTTTATGGGGAAGAATTCTGTGGTGACCAACTCAAGGCCGCTGTCTTTGGCGTTTTTTACAAATTCTTCTCCGTCAAAGGTAATGTCATAGAGCGATAATGCCGCGTCATAAGCGATGTTTTTTGTTTTTCGATCCGTCAGTTTTTCTGTTATTTGCGGAGAGGCTTCTTCCAGAGACATGGTGGACGCCTGGTTATGTGCTTCCACTTTAATAATATGCCATCCAAACTGGGTCCTGACCGGGGCACTAATATCATCGGCGACCATTGAGAAAGCCATATCTGAAAACGGTTTGACCATTGCTTCCTTTTTAAACGCGCCGAGCTGGCCGCCGGTATCTTTGGATGGGCCTTCAGAATAAGTTTTAGCCAGTTCGGCAAAATCTTCTTTTCCTGATTTTGCTTTTTCCATAACGTTTTCTGCTCTTAACCGGGCATCTTCTACTGTTTTGTCATCAGCATCTTTTGCAACTTTGAAAAGGATGTGGCGCGCGGAAACGGTTTCCGGTAATATAAATTCATCCGGCTGTTCTGTGAAATATTGCTGGATTTCTTCATCTGTGATGACGGCATCCATTCTGTAGGATTCCGGATCAAATTTGACATACCGGGCCTGGATTTGTGGCTGGGTTTTGTATTTTTCTTTATGGGTAGTGTAATATTCATCCAGCATCTGGTCGGTTATTTCAACGTCCTTAACGGTCTCAGGGTTAAAAGCCGCATAGGCAATGTCAACAGAAGTGTTTTCCCAATTATACCATTCACGGATTTCGAGATCAGAGACTTTTGCATTTTTGGTTACCAGTGAACGCAGCCGATCCATCAAGATGGATTCTTTTTGCATAGTTTCAAAAGATTCCGGCGTTAAACGGTTCTGGCCAAGAAGAATTTTATAGCGCTGTTTGTCAAATGCGCCGTTATTTTGAAATGCCGGGATTCGTGTGATTGCTTCTGCAAGTTCCGCATCCGGAACCCTTAAGCCGTTTTTTTGGGCCGCCTGACGCAGCAGGGTGGTGTTAATCAATCCGTCGATGGCCTGCTGTTTGACATTAAACATTTTGATCATATCATCGTCTAATCGGTTTCCGAACTGGGCACGAAGGTTCTCAAGTACATTGTAATAAGCCTGTTGGTACTGGTTAGAGGTAATCGTATCACCATTGACGGTTGCCACTTTTGACGCCCGTTTGGCACTGAAAGATCCGGCACCCATAAAAACAAACGCCAGAACAATAACAAACAGAAGGACTTTGATGATCCAGGAACCGGCATTTTTTCGCATTGCATTCAGCATGGAATTCCCCTTTGAAATCTGAATATGATTTTATAATCAGAAAGAATTTAATCTTTCTGAAATTGTTAGAATTTGAATAAAGAGAACATCTCACAATAAGTGGTATGTTTTTATTATTAAGTGCTTAACTTGTCAATAAAATATCATTGATTTGAAGCCATTTGTCAGTGTAAAAACAGCTTTAAATAAAAAAATTAAAGCCACACGGGAATTTTCGGTAAAAATATTTATTGACATCAAAATTTCATTTTATTAGTTTGTGTTTCGATTACAAGGGGCTGTAGCTCAGCTGGGAGAGCGCATGACTGGCAGTCATGAGGCCAGGGGTTCGAGCCCCCTCAGCTCCACCA
>JAGGYV010000209.1 GCA_021162325.1 Desulfobacteraceae bacterium
CTCAAATAAAAATTATTGGCATGATCGATGTGAGAGTGACCTGCGATAAGAACAGCCTTTTTCCATTTCACCCCGGCCTTGCGCCGGGTCCGCATGTGGGATTCGACGCTTTTCGCTATTTTTTTACCGCAGGAAGGATCAAAGATGAACATCTCATCTTTGTCCTCAAGAAAATAGGTATTGCTGACGATCGGCTCCAGCATGAGGTGGCGGGACATCTTCCCCGAAAATAAGACAATACCGTCTCTGATTTTCTTAGGAACCGTTTTCATACTGGTGCCCTTTTACTTTCAGTTACTGTTGATGGCGTCGTAAAAAGTCCCATCTACTGCGTTGTAGCAGTTTTTCAGGCACTCAAGATACGACTTGTATAATTTCGAACCTGAAAAACCACTACGCCTTGCCAAATTTTATGGGATTGGTGAAACTTTTACCTTAGCCATCCTGCTACTTTTTACGGAAATATCACTGTTAATACAGAATAGACCAATGACTGATATGTCAGTCAATCACTAATTAGCAGATAAAACACCGAATAACAAGATAAAGTAAAAAATCCGTTTTCCAATTAGCGACCGGGCTGAATTCCTTCAGACAAATCATTGCTCAAGCATACCTTTACAGGAACGCCATTTAGCGCTGCCATACCGCAGACCGCATCAATTGATTCATGATCAGTAATATCGTTGACGCAGACGCCGGCATGTTGTTGTGCGACAGATAACCGGGTACCCGGACGGCTATGCCCCCATCCGTGGGGAATACTAATAACGCCGGGCATGATATTCTCCGTTAGTTCAACCGGGATTTCAAGTCTGCCCACGGAAGAATCAACGCTGATGATATCGTTTGCCTTAATGTTCCGTTTTTTGGCATCCAATGGATTCATTAGGGCTATACAGCGGGTTTTCCCCTTCATCATCAAGACAGGATAATTATGCGTCCACCAGTTCATGGCTCTAAGCTGTCGCCTGCCGATAAGCAGCATGTCATATTTATTATCTTTAATCTCTGATTTGATGTTTGTTTTAATGCCTGTTTTAATTTTGGGGGCCGCAAAGAATTTTTCTTCCAGCCGCTTGAGATCACCCACCATCTGCTCTGGCGCGAGTTGAATTTTTTTATCCGGTGTATAAAGCCGCCCGGGTAAACAGGATTCAAGCGGCCCGAGGTCAATCCCGTGGGGCATTTTTTTAATCTTGCCAAGCGTAAGCCCGCGGCGTAACGGATTAAATTTTGCGCCATACGGACCCAATCGCATCAAGAGGCCCAAAAGCAGGTCGGGGCTGGTGAACCTTGCCATCGCCTGTTTAAATGGACTTTTCTCCAGACGGCAGGTAAGTTCCCGCACAATTTCCCAGTCCGCCATGGCCCCTTTTTTTTTACGAAAAACAGGTGCGCCATATTTTACGGTATTCCTGACGGCCAGGCCCAGGCATGCAAGATGATATTGGGACGATTCAAGATGACTGACAGGTGGCAGAATAATGTCGGCATGTCGTGTGGTTTCATTAATATAAAAATCCATGGACACCATGAAATCCAGGGATTTAAGGGCTTTTTCCGTGCGCGCGCTGTTTGGCGAGGAAAGCGCCGGATTCCCGGCCATGGTAAGAAGTGTTCGGACCTGGCCGTCTCCTTGTGTTAAAATTTCATCGGCAAGCGCAACCGCCGGAAGTTCCCCGGAAAATTCCGGCAACCCGCGAACACGGCTGTGCCACCTGGCCAGATGTCCGCCCTGACCGGTCTTTCCTGTAAAGTCTACAAGGTCCACCGCCGGGCGGGAAAACATCAGGGAACCGGGCCGGTCTATATTTGCCGTGATAATGTTTAATGCATAGATCAGCCAGGAAGTGATGGTCCCAAATTCCTGGCCGCTGGTGCCCATTCTTCCATAACACGCGGCAGACGGTGCCCCTGAAAAGTCCCGGGCCAGTTGACGAATTTCATCTGCTGTAATTCCTGTGAGTCCTTCCACCCGTTCGGGTGGGTACCTGCCGGCTATATTTCTCAGGATATTATCCCCATTACAGAGAACCTTCATCCGGTCCATGGCGTCCCTGTTTTCTTCAAAAATCGTGTTGATCATGGCCAGTAAAAGCAGTGCGTCTGTCCCGGGACGGATAAAATGATGACGGCTGGCCAGTTGCGCGGTGCGGGTACGTCTCGGATCGACCACGACGATTTTTCCACCGCGATGTAAAACAGATTTAAGTTTTTTTCTAATATTGCCGGCAGACATCATGCTGCCCATGGACACCAACGGATTGCTGCCGATGATAAAAAAAAAATCGGTCCTGTCCAGGTCGGGAACAGGCAAAAGCGCCTGATGACCAAACATGAGATATGCGCTGACCATCAAGGGTAACTGGTCAACAGATGTCGTTGAAAACCGGTTTTTCGTATGCAATGCTTTTATCAATGGCAGCATATAAAGCAAAAACCCATAGTTAAACGCCGTCGGGGTACCCATATATACGGCCGCTGCATTATTGCCATATTTTTTTTGGATCCCTGAAATTCTTTCTGTGGTTTCATCTAAGGCTTCTTTCCATCCCATGGGTTCCCATCTGTTTCCCACCCGTTTGACCGGATGCCGGAGACGGTCGGGATCTTCATGGATTTCTTTTAACGCCATTGCCTTGGGACACATATGTCCCTGGCTGAAGAAATCCTCTTTATCCCCGATGATCGACAGGATTTTGCCGTGCTGCACCTTGATCTCAAGGCCGCACATTGATTCGCCCAATGTGCATGGTCGATAATATGTTTTTATTTTAGAGTGATTCGAATTTTTGTCCTGCAAATCTTTTGTTTTCATTTTAGCCACCTGGTTTTTGGCGTCCCATTGATATGGCAATGACGCCAGGATTTATTTTTATCCCTGATTTTGACGAGTTTGTCACCATTTGCTGCGAAAAAGTATTACAGGAATTTTTTAAACAAAATGCCCTGAAAAAAACATAGGGCCAAAACAATAAATATACACAATTTTGCAAACAAATCCCCGTGCCGGCAATAAAAAGTTATTCCTTTTGTAAACCACGGCCGGTAAATCCGGTAACCCTGATCAAACGGCTGAATCTGACTGACAATTTTACCGGTATTATCGACAAATCCGGAAATGCCGGTATTAGACGATCGAGCAATGGGTCTTCGGCATTCAACTGCCCGAAACACGGCCATAGAAAAATGCTGCTGGTGTTCACTGGTTTTGCCGAACCAGGCATCATTGGACATATTAACGATAAAATCAGCACCCCGATTGACCAAATCCCGCGTGAGTTCCGGAAATAATACTTCAAAGCAGATTAATGCACCGAACCGGCCGAATGGGTCATTGAACACGACCGGTTCAATGCCGGGCGAGTATTGTCGGGGTGCTGAATACCTGAGTTTCAGTACATCCATAAATCCTAATGGAAAATATTCGCCAAACGGCAGCAGATGAATTTTATTGTAAATATTTAGTATTTTGCCGTCGTTGATCTGATACGCTGAGTTATAAAATGTATAATTTCCAGGCGATCCAGTATATCGGGGGCCCCCGGTCACCAAAGTGGCGTTGTATTGTTTAAAAAGTTGTTTAATTGAATACGGAATCTGTTGTTCCAGATAGAAAGGCACGGTAGTTTCAGGCCAGACAACGATGGCTGCGCCGTCCTTTAATGCATTTTCACTGAGTTCCAGCAGCATTGATAAAATATCCTGCCATTTCTTCTTGTCCCATTTTTCCGCCTGGGAAACACTTATCTGAATAACGGCAATTGACCTGGTGTCTGTAGCGTAAGCTGTTTTTATCTTAGATTCCGGTTTTATCATAGATTCCGGAGCTGAGAGTTGTGAAAGGCGGACACTGCCGTAAATCAGGAAGGCATTGATCAGGATAATGGGCAAAAATAAAATCGCAGTCACTTTTTTTCTGTCTGAAAAATTTGTAATGGTAAAAAAGATTGCGATATTTGTCAGCACAATGAGAAATGAAATGCCGTAAACTCCGGCGACATCCGCAATTTGAATCACGGTAAGCCAGGAATATTGGGAATGACCGAGAAAAGACCAGGGCATTCCGGATAAAAAATGGGCACGGCAAAACTCCATCCCTGTCCATAAACAGGAAACAGCCAGCGCTTTTACGACAAGAGGCATTCTCATCTTTATGAATCGGTTGGCACCATAAGAAAATACGGCGAAATAGAATCCGATTCCTGCGGCGAATACCACGACCATGAATAAGAGGCTGACTAAAAACCCTGCGCTGCTGTTAAAATACAAGGCATGAAATACCCAATAGCCCACGCCGATTGAATGGACGGCCCCGAAAAGCCACCCCAAAAAAAGGGCATTTTTAGGGCTGCCATCTAAAATTGCGAAAAAGAGCGGGACCAGTCCCACCCATGCCAGGGGCCATAGTCCTGCTTTTGGGAAAATAAGGATACAGACAACAGCGGATAAAAGTGTGAGTGATATTTTTTTTATTATGGGGATCCTTTATTGGGATGTTTTCTGATCACTTACGCTGTTTTTCCCATGCCCGCCACTGCGCAGCCGTATCAAAATTTTGCCCTGTGATATTTTTTAAACCGCCCAGAGCATATCGACGAATGCTTTCATCCGGATGAGTGAGCAGAGTGATCGCATATGGCATCAGCAACGGATCCCGGCTTTTAAGGAGCATATACCCGGCCATTTTTTGTCGTTTCAGATTGCCGCTCTCCATGTTCGTTTTCAGTATCTCGGCGACTTCCGGCCCCCCGATTTGAGAAAGGGCTAAGGCAATCTGCATCTGAAACAAAAACCCGCTTTCATAATACAGATTAATTAATGGTTTGACAGTGGACGGCTCTCCGATTTCGCCTAAGGCAAAAACAGCCGGTGCGGTGAGCTGCCGATCCTGTTTTTTAATAATTCTCAGCATCAAAGGGATTGCTTCACTGGCTTTCATATGCCCTAAAGACCAGATCGCCCCAACAGATCCCTGTCGGGTCTTTCGGGCGGCGATATCCATAAGCAGGGGGATGGATTTTTTGTCTTCAAGCCACCCCAAGGCTTCGGCCATCTCATCCTGTCCTGTCTCCCGGGTGTCTTGCAGCCGGGAGCGCAACACAGAAATTGCTTTTTCATATTTTTTTTGGCCTAAAACAACTGCAGCCGGGGGATTAATTGTATGGTCTTTTTTAAACCGTTCATACACTTTTTGTGAAATTGTTTCGTCTGTCAATCGCGTCAGAATTCGGGCAGAAGCCATGGCTGTATTTTGATCATGACTGCTTAACAGATTACAGAGCGGAATTACTGCTGTTGATGAATCAATGCGGACCAGGGCTTTAGAAACATTTGTCTGCAAATGGGTATTGTCGGTTTCAAGTAATGGCAATAAATATGGAATACTTTTTTCTGATTTAATGCTGCCAATGGAAATAATGGCGGCATTTTTTATTGGTAATGGTTTATCTTTGATTAAATTAATAAGAAAATCTTCGACGCCGTCAACTGGAAGTGTGCCGAAAATTTGTGCCGCCTGAACATAGGGGAACCGTCCAGTCTCGGATTTCGTATCGGATGTATTTGCAAGGATCAGTTTTGATATGGCCGGATCATTAATGGCAATCAATGCATCGGCAATTTCAACCCTTAATTGGTCTGTGTTAGTCGTCAGTAGAAGATCAAAAAGCGGTGCAATGGCCCGGGAGCTACCTATCTTACCCAATGATTGAACAATCAGGCGTTGCTGGGGACGTGCTTTTTTCTTAACGGTTGTATCTGTCGTTAAAAGTTCGATTAAAACCGGTACGGCGGATGTCTCATTTAAATCACCCAACGCCATGACCGCACAATTTTTTACAGCCGGGTTGGGGTCATTGTGCAGTC
>JAGGYV010000144.1 GCA_021162325.1 Desulfobacteraceae bacterium
CCTTCTTTTTGAAAAAAGGAAACGATCTGATTTCGGGTCAATTTCTGACTGTTGGGGCCGATCCGAAGAAAAAAACCCTTAGAACAGCCATAGGGTTTCTCCCGGCCCTCGGGGATATCGATCATAACAATTGAATCAGCAATGCAGATACTTACATCAATGGCGGGTTCTATCTGATTAATCGCATCCTGTATTCTTGAAATGCTGACATTATCCGTCGTTGTTCCGATAATTTTTCCATCATCTGAAACCCCGATCAAAATTTTTCCGCCGGCGGCATTGGCAAAGGCGCAGACTTCAGCAGGAAACGATTTATCCGGAGACTGTTTAAACTCGAGATGATATCCCTCACCGGTCTTAATCAGCTTCCTTATTTGCTGAATCTCTTTTATCATTAATCAACAGTCCTTAACTTTCACTCCTGATTTTATCCGGCTAATGGCATTGCCCAATAACAATTTATTATTTAACCTTTTTTAAAAGATAAAATATATCCTGGCAGGAGTCAAGGTAAATTATTGTTATTATAAACTTATTTATGATTCAAGAGGGAATAATCATCCAAAATACAAAACAAACCAAAAGCAAAAACCGGCTTTTTTAATCGTTTCCTGAATGATGGGCTTGAAAAATGGGATGAATGTGGGAACAAATAAAAACGGGCACCTAAGTGCCCGTTTTTATTTGTATAGTGGCGGAGAGACAGGGATTCGAACCCTGGATGCAGCTTTAACCACATACTCGCTTAGCAGGCGAGCGCCTTCAGCCGACTCGGCCATCTCTCCGGAAATCTGATAAATCAGATTACATTAGCTATTTGCTAATTTTCTGAAAACCAGTTTATTGATTTTATTGGCGGAGAGAGTAGGATTCGAACCCACGGAGCTTTCGCTCAACGGTTTTCAAGACCGCCGCCTTCAGCCACTCGGCCATCTCTCCATCAACTAAGAAACGATTAATACAAAATTTACAGTTACAGGTCAATATTATTTTTTTTAAATATACCTGATCTGCTTAATTGATTCCTTTTCAGATATCTGATAGGATGCGTTCTATAGGTAACCGGACGGTATCCGGGCATAAAATCAAATTCGGCCAAGGCCTAAGACCAATGATCGAAATCCGCATTTGGGACTAAATTCAGAGAAAAATCTGTGAAAATGGATTTATGAGCGAACAAATTGTTTTCACGGGTTATATTCCAAATGCGGTTGTCTTGGGAATACCTGCATTGGATATTGACATGTAAGTTTTTTAACCTATTATATAGTTTTAAAATTAACAATTAAGCGTATTGCTCAGCCGTATTCAGCATCATACGGTCTTATTTTTTAAGGGAGAACTTAAATGAAACAGAAGTACTCAATTTTTAAAGACAATGAAACCGATACCGTGACAATCAAAGAATCTGCTGAATTAGAGAAGGGGTTATTCTCATTAATTTTTGAAGAAACATATGATAACGAGATGATCCAGGCGGCGATCAAAGAAGGAAAGGATGCGCTGATCTCTGTTATACGGAAACCGGATCTTTATCCCATCGCAGAGTATGCTGAAAAAATAGCAGACACAATCATTGAATACTTTGAAAAAACGCCTGCAGAGGAACCGGTAGAACTCGTTTTTAATGATATCCAATTAATGCAAAAAGAGAAAAAAGAGGCACTGGAAACGGATACAGAAAAGGATAAATCCGTGGAAATTGACGATCTGCTGGATGATGACAGTGACGATTCTGAAAAAAACGATAACTCTCCCAAAAAGGTCAGCAAGTCTTCCAAAAAAGAAAAAAAGACTGACGACTGATGCGCGAACAGCGCTACAGAAACCAATTTAAGGACAAATTAAATGGCATTTGAAACAAAAGAGCAGGTTCTGGAAAAAATCCTCGACCAGGAAAAGCCCGTCTGCCCGAATTGCAATAAAGAAATGGATTTATGGGAAGTTCCGCCGATCAATTTTAGTGACGGCCTGGGCTGGGATTCCCCGTATTTATATGTTTGTTTTAATGATGAATGTCCCATGTATGTCAGCGGATGGGATAATTTAATGGAAAATTATTCACACAAGGCATCATACCGATGCATCAAAAGTCCGTTTGGCAAAAACTTTGAAGCCATGCCGGTGTTCAGCCCCATGGGCGGCACGGGACAAAAAATTACGGAACAGGTGATGGCTGAAAAAGAAGCCCTCAAAGAAGCCATTAAAAAAGGATTTTCCATTCTGGCCGAGTGCTATACATCCAAAGACGACCTGACGGTTATCCGGCTCCTTTTAGATGTTCACGAACCGGTCCGGGTACGTGTGAAAGCTGCGGAAATGGCAGGCGACCTGGCCGGACTTGAAGCCATTGACCTGATTAATAATTATAAATTCGGAAATGATATTCTGCAAAAACAGGTGAAAGAAGCGGTAGCGAAAATTCACGAACGCCATTTTACCCGGGAATGCCCGTTTTGTGCAGAAATCATCAAAAAACGGGCCAAGATATGTAAACACTGTAACCGGGATGTCGCCGGGCAATAACAGATAATTCAGGATCGGTTATTCCTGACTCATATGCTCCGTCAGCCGGGAAGAATCAATCGCTTCTATCATTCTCTGGGCCCATTTGGTATCACCCCTCAAGTGAATTGAGTAATCATCAAAGACCTGGGGCTGGGCAGCAATAACGGTCATCAGCTGTTCTATATTGTGGTAGGCATGATGCTTCATTGGCAGCTTAAAACGGATCTTCAACCGGCGGCCAAGCAGCATGCGGATGGTTTCTTTTTTTGAACTCTTAATAATAAATGAAAGTCCCCCAGCCGATAGATCTGAAAGATCTCCTTTGTATCCCTTTCCCATTGGTTTTTCTTTTTTGTCCAACAGTTGAAACATGACAGATCCGGAAAGGTTCACCCGTTTATCCGACCGGCGGTCAATGCTTTTCCCTTCCAGTTCTTTTTTTATCAAATTATTTTTTATGCAGTAATCATAAAGTTTTGACTCTAATGCCGGCACCTCATTTTTCCATTTTTTCAATACATCGGTTTCAAGATATGTCGCTTTTACAGAACTTAACGCAATCATCGAAACCGTGCAAACGGTGGCGGAAAAAAAGGGCTCCTGACCAAGAATATCGCCGACTTTAAGAAGCTTAATCAGGTTCTCTTTGCCGCCCTGATTAAAAAGCGCTTTGACCTCGCCCTTATTAATAAAGTATAAACGATTGTTTAACTTCCCCTGTTCCATGATGGGTTCACCCGCCTGAAACATTTTTGATTTCATTGAATAATACAGCGCGTTTCCTTCGGAAGTTGACAGAGAATCATAGAGAATGGACCAAATTTCAAGATGTTCCTGGTCTACACTTTCACTTTTTTCTTCTTCTATGATCTCCCCGGAACGGACGATTTCCAACAGCGCCATGGGATCTGTTTCATACAGTTTTTCATGAAGGCTTTCCGCTTTTTCAAAATTCTTTTCTTTGGCATACTCCACAATCAAATCAAAAAGCAGCTTACATGCGACTTCCGTATCATTTTTACTGATACTTTGATCAATCAATGCTTCCCGTTGGGATTTGTCGTTTTCGCCCATTCCCCCTCCTTTAATTATTTTTACGGAACAGCCCCTTATGCTGAAACCCATTTTCCCAAATTTTCGAATGGCAACAGATTTGATGAATTTTAAATCAAATTTATACCGTATTTCACACAGATTGGCAAAGTTATTTTTTTTTTAAACTCGCCAGGGCCTCTTTTGCCGCTGTCCGGACTTCCGAATCATGGGACAGGATGGATAAAAATCCTTTTGACGATGCAATCTTTTTCAACGCCGGTTCGGCGATGTCATCCCTGATTCTTCCCAAGGCCTCACAGGCTTTGATCAGAATGCTGTTTTTTGTTTTTTTTGTTTTTCCCAAAGTCCGGGTTTCAATTATTTTAATTAAATCCGGAACCGCCCGCTCAGACTTTAAAAGCCCCAGCACGGAAATCATGATCATTTTGGTTTCATCCTCCACCGCAAATAATTTTCGCAGGATAATCTCTGCCACTTGCTGCCCCCCAATACTCTGAATGGCAACGACGGCTTCGCGCTGGACCCGAGAATCCTCATAGATCAGCATTGGCTCAAGGGCTTCCAGATGGTCACCGGTCCCGATTTTCCCCATCAGCAACACCAGATTCCGGATATAAAACCATGGGCCTGACTGTCCGAGTCGCTCCAGTACCGGCAACTCAGCGGTTTTTCCGATTTTGGTAATCACCTGAATAATGCGGTTTCGTTCGGACCGGTTATGGCTGTCATGGAGACGGTCCAGCAACATTTCCACGGTCGTCGTGCCAAGAAGAATAAGGCTGTAAATATTTTCTTTTTTCTTTGCCGACCCGTCCGGCCGCTCGTCCTTGAGCAGCATATCCAAAATTTCTTCTGTCGCCAGATGCCCGAGCATATTCTCTGCCAGGGAGCGGATGGCTTCGTCTTTTTTCAGATTACCCGTAGCCATCTGGTGGTACGCTTCCAGAATATGCTCAGCGGCTTCCGCCTGTTCGTTGCCGATGAGGGTCTGAGACAATTTTTTCAGCTGGTCCGTGACTTTCTCAAACACTGCCGAAACCACGGTTTCCTGCTGGATCCATTGGGAAAGTTTCCGCGACAGAGCCAGCCTTTCCTCCAAAAAATCGTCGGATGCCTCAAATTTTTCATCGATTCCGGCCATTATGTTCGCGGCAGCCGCTCTTATTTCAGGATCATCATGTTTCAGCGCCTCACCCAGATTCTCAATAATGGTGTCCGCCATGGATTTTTTGCCCTGCCGGACCATTTTTTCCACCATGCCAGCCAAACCTTCCACAGTCGCGATTTCCGGAAAGGCCATAACCTTTCCAGTCAACAGGGAATTCATCGCGGTTTTCAGATTTTCAATCTTTAATTGCTGTTGCGATTCCGTTTCCTTTTGCACTGCCGACACGGCTTGTTTCTCAATATCCGACCGGCTCTTTTCAGCATTTGTTACCAACTCAAAAATCCGCTCCACAAACTGTTTTTGGACGGAGGAATACGTATCTTCGGCGGCCACAGTCTCACTGGTTTTTTTTGTTTTCTGCGCCAGTGCCGTTAATTCCTTCTTGTTCAGATTGTTCACAAATTCCATAAAACCGTTTTCG
Organism: Desulfobacteraceae bacterium; assembly: GCA_021162325.1. Taxonomy (GTDB): domain Bacteria; phylum Desulfobacterota; class Desulfobacteria; order Desulfobacterales; family Desulfosalsimonadaceae; genus SURF-3. The sequence goes on from JAGGYV010000144.1 coordinate 5,154, forward strand.
TCGAAGGTTTTCGCTTTTTCTCCTGTCAAAGCCGCCAGCAACTCCTCTTCGGACATGTCCTGAAAGGAGCTTAAAACCGTTTCAGCGACGGCGCGCTGCTCTTCGTCCATTTTAAAATAAATTTGCTCATCAATCTTAAAATGCGTGACATTCAATTTCTCAAGCAATCGCCCGATTCCACCCGCAGCCTTCACCTCATCCGCAGTTTTAACCATGATCTGTACAAACCCGGCGATTTCTTTTTCCGAAAGTCCTTTGCTGATGGATATACTACGAATCCCAAGATCCAGCATCAGCGAAATAAAAGAGAGCACCTGGGGACGTTTTTGTTCTTTCTCAGAAAGGGGGTCGCTCTGGATGAGAAGACTTCTTTCTGATTCCGAATAAACCACAGAATCGACATGCTCGAAAATCGCTGCAAAGATAAGATACAGCCGCTGAATGGAAGTAGCGATCAATGCGCTGCCCGGTGGATACAACCGCGCGCTGGTAATCGCTGCATTCATGGCAACCAGCACATCAATGGCATATTTTTTTACAATTGAAATGTCCATAATAGACTTTTTCTAAAAGTTTAAATTAATATTTTCCGGGAAACGTTTACGTTCATACTATCATAGGATCGAAAAATAATCTTTTCTTTTCCCCGTTTTTTATCGGAAAATTCAATCGGTTGAATGCCTGATAAAATTTCGGTTGCTTGTAAATGGGACGGAATGCGGCTCAACCCCTCTCCAATTTTTTTACCGGAAATTGTATCATAAATAACCGCTGTTTGACTGTCTGAAACCACGGCATACGGAACCGGAAACGATTCAAAAATCCGTGCCGCAGAAAGCACTTCCCGCTCCCGGGAGTCCAATGATCCGGCAGCGCACTTAATCACCATAAAACTTCTGTTTTCAACGGATACCACCAGGTCCAGCTGGGACGCATAGCAACTGCCGTCAATATCGATCCTGATATCCACGTCCACACGAATATCTGTTGTGTGATAGCCTTTTACTTCTATAAGATATTTCTCAAGATGCTGCCGGAGTTCTTCGACACCCACATTGGGAATTATTTTGCCGGTGATATAATCTGTCAGCATCTCATAACTTTTACCATTATCCGGCATATTAAAGTCCTGATTTAATCTTTTAAAATTAATGAATTTCCGGTCATCTCCGTTGGTTTTTTAATACCCATAATATCCAGCATCGTTGGTGCAATATCGCCTAAAACGCCTTCTTTCAGTCGAATAGTTTTGATATTACGACTCACCAGCACCAGGGGCACCGGATTTAATGTGTGCGCGGTAAAAGGCCTGCCTTTTTCATCTTTCATTTTCTCCGCATTGCCGTGATCTGCGGTTACCAAAACCGTGCCCCCTTTTTCAAGAACGGCTGAAACCACTTTTCCCGCGCATTGGTCTACGGCTTCACAGGCCTTAACAGCCGCTTCAATAATACCCGTATGCCCCACCATATCCAGGTTGGCAAAGTTGAGTACGATCATTTGATATTTTTCAGTCTGGATACAAGAAAGGGTTTTATCCGCGATTTCCTTTGCGCTCATTTCCGGTTTCTGATCATAGGTGGCCACCTCCCGGGGCGACGGCACCAGATGACGGTCTTCGTTGGGAAACGGTTTTTCCTCACCCCCATTAAAAAAATACGTGACATGGGCGTATTTTTCCGTTTCCGCAATGCGCAGCTGATTCAGACCCTGATTGCTGACCACTTCACCGAGCACCTTTTCAAGATGAACCGGGGGAAAAGCCACCGGCAGGGCAAAGGTTTCATCATACAGCACCATGCATACAAACTCGCATAAATCGATGGTTTTTTCTTTTTTAAAATGGGTGAAGCCGGGTGCCGTAAACGCCCGGGCGATCTGACGGGCACGATCCGGTCGGAAATTAAAAAAAATGACCCCGTCATTATCCGACACTATTTTCACAGGATTTCCGTTGTCTTTGATCATCAGCACTGGATTGATGAATTCATCGGTTTCACCCCTCGCATACGCATTTTCAATCGCTGTAACCGGATCTTTCTCCTTAACACCTTCACCAAGGGTATACAGCCGGTACGCTTTTTCCGTTCGGTTCCAGCGGGTATCCCGGTCCATGGCGTAATACCGGCCGCAGATACTTGCAATCCGGCCAACTTTTTGAGCCGTCATATACGCCTGCAGCGATTTTATATATTCAACGCCGCTGTCCGGCGGGGTATCTCTGCCGTCTAAAATAGCATGGATAAAAATTTCTTTGATTCCCTTTTGTGCCGCCATATCAATGAGTGCAAAAATGTGGGTCAACTGACTGTGAACCCCTCCGTCAGACACCAGCCCCATTAAATGCAATGCAGACTGCTTTTCCTTTACCTTTGTCATCACGGCATCAAATGCCGCATTATCAAAAAAGGAACGGTCCTGTATGGCCATATCAATCCGCAGCAGCCCCTGATAAACAATCCGGCCGGCACCCATATTCATATGCCCGACCTCGGAGTTCCCCATGATGCCGGCCGGCAGACCGACCGCCTTTCCGGCACATTGAAGCCGGGTATTCGGATAATTGTTTATAATACTGTCTAAAAAAGGGGTTTTTGCCATGGCAATGGCGTTGCCGTCGTTAGACGCAGCAATTCCCCATCCGTCTAAAATCATTAATACACAAGGCCCGTTTTCTCTCATCACGATTCAGCCGCTCCGTTATTTTCATTAACTTCCGTTATATCGACATAATCTTCAATGGCAATCCTCGCAGCATTCGACCAGAACCCTTCCAGATCATAAAACTCCCGTACCGGCTCCAGAAACACATGAACCAGGACATAGCCGTAATCCAGCAGGACCCACTGACCGTCTTTTAAGCCTTCAATACTGATAGGAGCAATACCGTTTTTTTTCAAATCCCTTTTAATGTGCTCGGCAATGGCAGTAACCTGCCGGTTTGATTTACCGGAACATATCAGGAATGCATCCGTAAACGATGTCACCGCCCTGAGATCCAGAAGGACAAGATCCCTCGCTTTTCTGCCCAGCGCGGCTTTTATAAAATATTGTATCGATGCATCCAATGCGACTGTTGGGGCTAACTCGTCGGGGGTCATAAATAAAGTCCTTTTTTATGAATATATGTTTCTACTGTGTCCGGGACCATGCCTTTAATTGAAAGGCCCTGCCGGACATAATTTCGGATTTTAGTAGAGGAAATGTCAATGGACGTCACATGAAACAAAGACACCGGCTGCTTTGCCGGGTGAACAAAACAGGATCGCTGATCTACAAATTTATATCCCGAATCCATGTGAACATGAATATATTTTTCCAGTTCAGCAAAAGGGTCTGCGATCTGTTTCGTGTTCTGGGCCGGACGCGTCATGACAATCAACGGAATCAGGCCCAATAGCTTTTGAAAGGATTTCCAGGTATCAATTTCGAAAAACGCATCAATGCCCACAATCAGATAACAGGGCGTTCTTTCGGGGAGTTTGTCCTTAAAATACCTGACGGTATCAATGGTGAATGAGGGGCCCTGGCGATGAATTTCCACATCTGAAGCAATAAAGCCCTTTCCGGGTGGTATCGCCGCCTTTATCATCTGAAAACGGTCTGCTGCATCTGCCAGATTGTCAATCCCCTTATGCGGGGGAATGGCTGAGGGAATAAAATATATTTTTTCCAGATTCAACCCGGCCTTTACGTCTTTTGCCACTTTCAGGTGACCCATATGCAACGGGTTGAATGTCCCGCCAAAAAGACCGATGCCGTTCAAAAAATCTCCATTTCTCTATAGTTTTAGTTGTTTCTTAATTCCTTTTCTCTGCTTTTGAACAATCGTCATACAATTTTTTATGAATTTCTAAAAAACAAAAATTTGGTTTCAAGACAAGCCGGGGAACGCAGTATTGGAGCCAAAGGCGATGTTTTTTTCTATTATATCGGGCATTCGTTGAGTATTGTTAGATTATCCCGATGAATCACCTCATCATAGAGCTTTTGCCCCAAACATTCCTGAATCTGATCTGTTTTACACCCCATGATTTTGCTGATATCTAAAGAACTGTAATTGACCAGCCCGACAGCAATCCGTGAATTGGCGTCACCGCTTAATTCAACGGCATCGCCCACACCGAAATCACCTTCAACCTTAATTATTCCCCCAGGAAGAAGGCTTTTCCCCTGCTTTAATATCGCCGTGACCGCCCCCGTATCAATCCGGAGAATTCCTTTAGGTTTGATGTTATACCCAATCCAGCATTTCCGGCTGGAAAGTTTTTCTTTTGCCGGAATAAAAAACGTACCATGAGCCTCACCGGAAAATAATTTTACCAAAATATCGGCTTTCAGGCCATTGGCAATCACCATTGGAATTCCGGCATTGATTGTTTTTGCCGCTGCCTTAATTTTACTCAACATTCCACCCGTCCCCAGCGTGCCAGGAATATCGCCGGCAATTTTTTCGATACGGTCATCAATGGTATCAACTTCAAAAATCAGCTCAACCTTTGTTTGTTTTCTCGGATCACCGGTATACAATCCGTCGATATCCGTCAAATTAATGAGAAGATCCGCATTCATCAAAAAGGCAATCATGGCAGACAGGTTATCGTTATCACCAAATTTAATCTCATCCACTACCACGGTATCGTTTTCATTGATAATCGGAATGATATTCCAGGACAAGAGGGTGTTTAGGGTATTTCGGGCGTTTAGATATCGATTCCGGCTGGTATTTAAGTCATCACCGGTCAGCAGTATCTGGGCGACTTTGATATCATAAACACCAAAGGCTTTTTCATATTCCAGCATCAACCCAGGTTGACCGACTGCCGCCATGGCCTGTCGTTTGGGGATTTCATCGGGCCGCTTTGCCAGTCCGATCTTTTTCTGCCCCGACGCCATGGCCCCGGATGAAACCAGAATTACCTCAATCCCACTTTCCATCAAATGACTAATCTGTTTGGACAGGGCATAAATGACCGGAAGGTTCAACCCTTGGTCAGCGGTCAGCACATTGCTGCCGACCTTTACCACCAGTCGCTTTGCGGCGTTAAAATAAGATTGGCGGTTAATCCTTGTCATCGGTTTCAATTTCCATATCAATATCCGGGGTATTGATTATTTTACTTAACTCACCGACGAGCGCATCCACACCGCTGCCGGTAATGGCGGAAATTTCATATACTGATTTGTTCTCTACAGCACCCCGAAAGGCTGCTGCGGATTTATCAGTTTCCGGCATATCCATTTTATTTAACACAATAATCTGCTGCTTTTCAACAAGATTACTGCTAAATCCAGCAAGCTCGGAATTGATGGCATGATACGACTGCAATGGATCATCCGGGTCAATGGTTGTACAATCGATCAAATGAAGCAGAATTCGATTCCGTTCAATGTGCCGAAGAAATTTGATGCCCAGCCCGGTGCCTTCATGGGCCCCTTCAATCAATCCGGGGGTATCAGCCACAGCAAAAGGCTCGCCCCAGGGCGGAAACACGACTCCGAGATTGGGCGCAAGCGTCGTAAAAGGATAATCTGCGATTTTGGGGCGGGCGGATGAAATACGGCTGATAAGGGTGGATTTTCCGGCATTCGGAAAACCGATAATCCCGACATCGGCAACAAATTTTAAGTCCAGCTTTAAACTAAAGGCTTCACCGGGCAATCCGGGTTGGGCATACCGGGGAACACGATTGGTGGATGTGCTAAACCGCCTGTTTCCTTTGCCCCCAAGTCCGCTCTTGGCAACAATAAAGGACTCGCCGTCAGCAATACAGTCTTTGATGGTTTCGCCGGTATCCGCATTGACGATCAATGTACCCGGTGGCACTTCGATGGTCAGATCTTCGCCTTTTTTACCGGATTTTTGCGCGCCCTGACCATAGCCGCCGTTTTTTGCCTTGAAATTTGTTTTGTGGCGGAATTGATACAGCGTTCTTCTGCGGGAGGTTGTAAAAATGATCACATCCCCACCATTGCCGCCGTCACCGCCATCCGGGCCGCCTTTCGGGATAAACTTTTCCCGTCGAAAGCTTACACAGCCCCGACCGCCATCACCGGCTTTAACAAAAATCAACGCTTCGTCAATTAATTTCACGCAGAATAAACACTGACCTTTTTCCGGGAACGTCCCAGCCGTTCATAGGTAACGACACCGTCAACTTTCGAAAACAATGTAAAGTCTTTACCCATTCCGACATTCTCTCCCGGATGAATTCTGGTTCCAACCTGGCGGACCAGAATATTTCCCGCTAAAACCGTCTGGCCGCCATATTTTTTTACGCCGCGTCGTTGGGCGTTGCTGTCACGGCCATTTCGTGAACTACCTGCAGCTTTTTTATGTGACATCGTTTTTTCTCCTATACATTTAATATGCTGATAAAAATCAGACTTGATGCTCTGTAAAAAGAACCCGGATTGATAAACTCGGATGGCAAAGAAAAAAACTTCAAATTCAAGGCGCGCAAATCCTGAGTGATGATTCGTACTTAGCGTACTATAAAGAAACGAAGGGTGCAGCGCAACGCAGAATTTGAACTTTTTACGAAGCCATCCTGATACTGTCGATCTTAACTGCCGTATATGGCTGACGATGGCCCTGGGTCCGGCGATACCGTTTCCGACGTTTGTATTTAAACACGATAATTTTTTTGTTTTTTCCCTGCTCCACGATTTGAGCATTTACGGACGCGCTTTCAACCACCGGCTGTCCAATGGTTAACGCTTCTCCGTCTGCGACCAGCAAAACCTTGTCAAAGGTAAGACTATCACCGACATTGCCGTCAACTTTTTCGATCCGTAAGACATCACCTTCTTCTACTTTATACTGTTTCCCACCCGCTGCAACGACAGCATACATTTTTGATTCCTCCATTTACGACTTAATATAACCTTCAACCAATTCAATCGTAATAGCTTGAAATAATTGATAAGTTACTTTTTTATACAGTAATAATAAATCACCATGAAATTCTTTTAATAAACCTATGAAATATATTTTTATCCTCTGTTTTGTCAATAAAAATATATTATATTTTTTAAATACCGGTTTGGAAAACAATTTCAAAAACAAGATATAGAGAAAATAGTTTCCGTGGACCCCAATACCATAAGCCAGATACCATAAGCCAGATACCATAAGCCAGATACCATAAGCCAGATACCTTTTAAAAAAACAAGTGCCATCAAAAAAAAAGGGCTTTTTTTAGATAGGCCCCTTTTTTGAATTCTATTTAAAAAGGCTTAAGCCGCCAGTTCTTCTTTAACCCCTACAAACACCTTGTAAAGCATTGTCAAAATCAAAAAGCCGGTGGCATAAACCGCGATCCCAATCATGACTTCGGCAAACGTTGGAAAGTATTCATTTACTTCATGCAGCGGGTTAGGAACAAATCCGCCGGCAACCATGCCCATTCCTTTGTCAATCCAGATGCCGACAAAGGTAAACACGCAGGCAACCGCAAGAACTTTTTCATTCTGCCGGGCAGCCGGTATCAGCAGCAATAAAATTCCCGAGACAATCAGCACCATGGCGGTCCACATCCAGGGCACGAGAATACCATGGCCATGAAGGCCGAAAAACAGGTACTGCAGATGATCCATATGTTCCGGAATCCGGCTGTACATAACAACAAACACTTCACACAGAAAGAAAAACATGTTTGCACAAGATCCGTATACAACGACTTTTGCCAGCGTCTGGATCTGTTCCTTACCCGGATCGAATGTTGTAACTTTGCGAACAATAAGACATAATATGATCAAAAATGCCGGACCGGCGGCAAATGCGGATGCCAGAAATCGCGGGGCAAGCACAGCTGTCAGCCAAAACCCCCTGCCGGGCAGACCGCAGTAAAGAAACGCTGTCACCGTATGAATACTGATGGCCCACGGAACGGATAAATATATCAACGGTTTGATCCATTGCGCCGGGGGAACGGAGTTGCGTTCCGCATCCAGCACATTCCAGCCCACAACCAGATTTATCAACAAATATCCGCTCAGTACGAGCATGTCCCAGAAGAGCATAGAGTGCGGAGTGGGATACAGCAATACGTTTAAAAGCCGAAACGGCTGGCCTAAGTCGGCAATAATAAAAAGAATACACATAATTACCGATGATATGGCCAAAAATTCACCCATGATGGTGATTTTTCCGAATGCTTTGTAATTATGAAGATAATAGGGAATAACCAGCATGACCGCCGAGGCCGCAACCCCGACCAGAAAGGTAAACTGGGCAATATAAAATCCCCAAGTCACGTCCCGGCTCATCCCGGTGATTCCCAGACCGAACTCAAGCTGTTTTAAATAAAAACCAAACCCAACAGCAATAATTCCCAGCAGGGCAAACACCCAAATCCAATACGCCTTACTTCCTTTTAAAGCCTTTTCCAGCATAATGACCTACCTTATACCAAATAATATACCGATGGGTTTGACCCCAGGTTTTGTTTGCGCCGAATGGCATAGTTTTCTTTTAACAACTGCCGGACCTTTGACTGTGGGTCTTCAAGATCTCCGAAAACCAACGCCCCGTTAGAGACTTCCACACAGGCCGGCTGTTTTCCAACCGCCAGGCGTTCCGCACAAAAGTTACACTTTTCCACCACCCCTTTCATGCGGGTGGGAAAGTCCTTATTCTCATGGGCAATAGCTTCCCTGGGATCTCTGAAGTTAAAACTCCTTGATCCGTAGGGGCAGGCTGCCATGCAGAAACGGCAGCCGATGCACCGGTGAAAATCCATCATCACGATTCCGTCTTCCCGCTGAAAGGTCGCCTGAGTGGGACATGCCTGAACACAGGGCGGATTTGCACACTGATTACACATCACCGGTATCGGAAGTTCTTTTAAACGCTCTACAAGAAATTCATCCGTTTTTTCCGGAAAAACATGTTTATAATGCGCATCCC
>JAGGYV010000092.1 GCA_021162325.1 Desulfobacteraceae bacterium
TCCCTTCATGAAACTTAACAATTGAAGCAATAAACAAATCATTCGGGCCAACATTGCAACCGATTGTTTCGGTCTTATATCGGATGTCAGCGTATACATATGTCATCATGTCATTAAAAGAAACAAGGTCAAATGGTTCAAGAAATTTCTCAACTTAGGTCATTACAAATTTTCCCTTGCGGTGTCAGAGCCGGGCGCAACATCTTCAGGCGCCGTAAATGTATCATCATCAATGGAACCAAATATGCGTCATGATTTTTCAAGGATCCGTTCTCGTCATACCGGACTTGATCCGGTATCCTTCACAGGCTGTTCCAGAAGCCAGGAGAACGCCAGTGAAAAAAAATTCCTCACACCAGAGATGAAAAAGATGGCCTTTATACTTAAGCAGGAAGCGTTTGATGGTGTGCATTATGAGATTAACCGGTGCGCAGCTTTTTCGAATGTTGGGTTGAGCGACCAATGATGCGTTTTGTAGTGCGCGTTATCTCTAATAATGATCTCAGCGCCTCGTTAACTGAAACAGAATCACGGAATGCTTCTGCTACGTCAGGCTCAAGGATCACTGCGTTGGAGCCTTCCTGAATCAGTCGCTGATAATACTTGCCCCTCGTTGCTTTTGAATAATCGAAGTCGTATTCTGGGCGCAACTCATCCACAGCTTGCTTATTTTTGTCCTTCATGTTTTTTCCTCTCATATGCTGTAGCGGGTCTTGCATTTATGATGCGAACAGCATCATTCCTTTCGGTGTGTGCGATAATAAGCAGACGATTTTTACAGGAAATATTTCACCACCGGCAATTGTTGCGTAGACTTCATCTTCTTTAACACAACGTTCAATCATTCGCTGCCGTGCATGTGGATGAATATTTATTACCATACTTGACGGCTTCGTAAAAAGTCCAAATTCTGTGTTGCGCTGCATTCTTCGTTTCTTCAAAGTACGCTAAGTACGAATCATCACTCAGAATTTGCGCGCCTTGCCAATTTTAAGATTTGGTGGAGCTTTTTTCTTTGCCATCGAAATCTGACTTTTTACGAGACTATCATACTTATGTTTCGTTTTCAAAGTTTCGGGCAGGATTTATCTTCTTCCGAAACGGAAGGGCGTAAAGCCTTGATTTTCGGGAGGGCATAAAGCCCTCCCCTACAAAAGACGCCCTTGGTATTTGCGAATAGGACATTAAGTTGCCAGGTTAATACTTGACGCCCTGCTATTTTATTCAAAAGGATTTAAGACCTTTATATCAATATTTGAAAAATCATCAACATCTCTTGATACCAGTTGAATATTTTCAGCAACTGCTGTTGCCAAAATTACGGCATCAGGCAATTTGATTCGCCTTGTTTTTCGTATTTCAATGGTCAAGTCCGCGATGGTTTGATTAATAAAAACGATATGAAATATGGATAATAGTTTCCTGATAAACTTTTCCTCTTCTACATTTGCAAATGAATATCCCAATATTTCCATGTAGGTGATAATAGAAATAAACAATTCATCAAATTGATCAATGTAAGATAAGTCTATTTCCCGCTTTGAAAGATAAATGATAATATTGCTGTCAAAAAGAGCTTTTTTACCATTCATTTCTCTGCTCTTTTTGCCACTTGACGGGATCACTGACAGATTGAAATGGATTGACCATCGGCATTTTTTGAAAAAGGTGCTCTATCCGTTTCCTGAGATTACCTTGTTTTCGGATCGGTTTAATCGTGATTTCAAGATCTTCATCAAAAAATTCTGCGGGGATATTCAGACAGTGCTGTATGCTTCTCCCCTTTTTTATAATTGTATACATTTCCATCCTGTGCCTCCAGGTAATTATTGACTCATTTAACCTAAAGAATAATCAAGTACTCGATTTTTTGCAATAAATTTCATGCTCCCCCAAAAACCCGGTGACAAAAAACACCAATCAATCATATAAATTTTATCCGCTTTGCCGCAAAAACCACCATTTTTAACAACATCAGGCCATGCCGCCACCGGCTGATATTGGTATCACCGTAGGCCCGTGACCGATACCGGATCGGCATTTCCACAATTTTCAGATTCAGTTTGGCCGCGCCAAACAGCAGATCGAAACCTACGAAACGTATTTCTGTATGATGATTTTTCGAAAACGCTTAATATCTTCGATATCACTTGTCATAAATACATACACAAACACATCATCTATTTCACCGTACAAATGGACAAGGCGATTCCGGAATTTTGCCATTTGTCTTAATTTTTGTCTTAATTGATATTCCTGTACAAAGTCACGAATCCGTCACCCCGGCAATACACCAGAATGCCGTCCGGGGATATCCGCCCCGATTTCCGGAAGAGGGTAAACCTTATATTTTCGGGAGGGCATAAAGCCCTCCCCTACAAAAGACGCCCTTGGTATTTGCGAATAAAACGGGCGATGGTTATCCGACAGCGATGGGGATATCAATTTCTTTACCGTCTTTTTCGTTGCAAAATAAAAATTTGCCGTCGTCACCTTTCAACAATTGCTCATTGGCGTTTAGCAGCTCCATCCCATAAACCGTGCCATCCGGTGATAAATCAACTATAAGTTCATCACTTATTTTGATGGACATGACTTCAGATGTTTTTGGTTTGAGTCTGATATTTGCAATATTATATCTCGGATCATAATCGAATCTCATAACTTCTTCCTTTTTAAAAAAAATGGATTCCACGAGACAATCCGCCGCATAATTAGTGTTTGAACGAAACGTCTCCAAATTGCACTTTTTTTGTCATTGCGAGGGAGGTACGACCGAAGCAATCTCCTTATCGACAGGGGATTACTTTGTCGTTCGTTCCTCACTCCGCGTAATGACAACCAAAATTTTGAGGTTTTCGTTCGGGCACCAATTACAAATCAAGACCCCATAAGAGCCCAGTTTTCAATCTTCAGCCCTTCGATTCTTTTAAACTCTTTTTCATTATTCGTTACCAGGATCCCTTCATGAAACTTAACAATTGAAGCAATAAACAAATCATTCGGGCCAACATTGCAACCGATTGTTTCGGTCTTATATCGGATGTCAGCGTATACATATGTCATCATGTCATTAAAAGAAACAA
>JAGGYV010000224.1 GCA_021162325.1 Desulfobacteraceae bacterium
GAAGACGAAAAAAATTCCAGCGCCAAATTCGATGACTTATTTATTTCCGAACCCTAAGTCTGATCCGGCTTTCATCGATCCGTTCTTGACTTGCGGCAGGAACTCCCGTTAAATAAATCACATAGATAACACTTCGATATAAAAAATTTTCACGCCGCATCTTTTTTGAAGGTTGAGCATTATCTTTCTATGAGAATATTTTATTTTGACTCAGTGCGCCTCCATAAAAAAAAATTGTTGAAAATCAAACACGCATTATTTTTCCTGCTGATTATCCCGGGATTAACTATCCCTGGTTTAACCACTCCCGGATGTTATCGCCCAAACGACGCATTACAAAAAATTAAAAACAACGGCGAAATAGTTATTATCACTGACAACAGCGCCCATGGATTTTATCTGTATCAGGAGCGGCCCATGGGTTTTGAATATCAACTGGTAAAAAAATTTGCAGATTTTTTAAATGTTAAACTGACGGTCATCACGCCGGGCTGGGAAAAAATGTTCGATACGCTTTTAAGCAACAAAGGCGATCTTATTGCATCCAGTTTGACAAAAACGACCCGGCGAAAAACCCGGCTGACATTTTCTGATGAATACATGAAGGTTCAGCAGCAGGTAATTGTCCGCAAAGGAGACAGCCGGTTAAAAAAACTTTCGGATTTAGACGGCAAAACCGTTCACATACGAAAAAACACCTCCTATCATGAGCGTCTGGTGGAATTAAAAAAATCCGGAATAGATATTCACTTAGCGTTTTATGAGAATACCCCGACGGAAGAACTTTTGCGCCAGGTTCAGAAGAATGAAATCAAAATTACCATTGCTGATTCCAATATTTTCCGATTAAACCGTCGGTATTACCCGGATCTGAAAATCGCTTTTTCGATTGCGGAACAGCAGTCTCTTGGATGGGCGGTTAAAAAAAGTGATGTCCGGCTTTTAAAAGAAATCAATCGGTTCTTTGATATCATTAAAAAAGACGGTACATTTGATCGAATCTACAATAAATACTATGCTGGCACGGAAATGTTTGACTATGTGGATATCAAAAAATTTCATAATCGCTTAAAAACCCGACTGCCTGCCTTCAAACAGATTATCGAAAATGAATCTAAAAAGTATAATTTTGACTGGCGGCTGATTGCCGCTGTCATTTACCAGGAATCTCAGTTTAACCCCAATGCAATCAGTTACACGGGCGTCCGGGGGCTCATGCAGCTGACAATGCCCACGGCGGATGAAATGGGTGTTTCAAACCGATTCAACCCTGAAGAGAGTATTAAAGGCGGAATCAAGTACCTGCACAAACTGTATAATCAATTTGGCGATCTGGACCCGGATGAAAAATTAAAATTTGCCCTCGGCAGCTATAACGTGGGTTATGGACATATTAAAGATGCACGCAATATCGCACTCAAAAAAGGATTGGATATCAACAAATGGAGTTCTCTTGAGCAGACCCTGCCGTTACTTCGATACCGGGAGTACCATGAAAAATCCATTTTCGGCTATGCCAGAGGGACGGAACCGGTCCGGTATGTCAACCGGATTTTAACGTATTATAGTATTTTAAAAATGAAACCCGAAGCATCATCCGGCACAGCCCTTGACTCCAAACGGATACTTTAAAAAAAATACATTTCAGCAAGCGAATGAATAATAAAAAAACCACTATTTTTCAAAAATATAAAAAATCCGCTCTCATTACGCTGCTGGTTTTAATTTCACTCGGCATCGGATATTATGTCATGTCGTTATTCCTGCCCCAGGGCCTTGAGCACCGAACCCTTCGCACAGACAGCGCGAATAACGAACCGTCGCTTAAAAACATCGGTAAAAAATGGTGGGAGGCCAGACAATTGATCTATCATGATATCCCCGCCCGAATTCTTTTTTCAGCCCCCTCATCAACAAACGATACCCCGAATAAAATCAATCAGGCCGTATGGCATGAATTTGATCGCGTGGGCCGAATTTTTAATCCGTTTAATCCGAAATCTGAAATCAGCCGGTTAAATGCCACAGACCAATCCCAACCCATTACGGTGACGGAAGACGTGTATTCCGCCATGCGCATATCCCAACATTTATGGTATGACAGCAACGGGCAGTTTGATCCAACCATGTGGCAGATTAAACGGCTCTGGCAAACTGCGGAAAAAAACCAGCACATACCGGACGGGAAAGATATTGCCGGGGCATTGCAATGGACCGGATTTAAAAAGATCCAGTTTCCCGACACTTTCAAAAATACAATCCTGATTAACGGTCATCCGGTAAAATTCGATTTCGGGGGGATGGTTAAAGGATATGCCGTGGACCAGGTCCAACAGATCCTTTTAAATTACGGCGTTGCCGCAGGACTTTTGCAACTGGGGGGAGAGATCTGCGCATTCGGCAACAACAATGACACCCCATGGCGCATTGGTATTCAACACCCAAAACAGATGAAAAAGGTGTGGGGAGTTATTTCATCGAAGAACAGTATCCGGGTTTCAACCAGCGGAAATTACCGCCAGCCGATAAGGATCAACGGCCAATCCTTTTACCATATTTTCAGCCCGGAAACCGGCCAACCGGTTTCGGAAAAAATACTGGGGGTCACAACGGCAAGTATTGACGGCAAAGAGACCAATGCCCGGCTCGACGGGATCGCCACGGCCATTACAGTTTTGGGTGCTTTAAAGGGGATTGCACTTGCTGAAACGTTAAAAATTGAAGCCGTGATCCTTTATGAGAAACAAGACGGTTCAATCGGGGAATACAGCACGGCCGGATTATCAGGATACTATAAACGAAATAAAGATTAGACCATGCAGACAATTAGGATAACGATGGTTCACTACCTGCAACACTGTTATCATTACAAAAATTATGTTTACTTCTGTTGACAGTGTTATTTTTTTTTAGTACTGATGTGAAGAACTTTTTTGCCATAATGCATTGACCCATCAATCATCATACACATTAACGGTCTTATTCAGCCTGTTCTCCGGAGGTTAAAATGGATCTGAAACGTCAGTTGGAAGCCAAAGAATTTGCGATTCTCGCAGAGATTGAACCGCCCAAAGGCACCGACATTACCGCAATGGTTAACAACGCGGCAAAAGTAAAAGAAGAAGTCACCGCTTTTGTGGTTCCTGAAATGAGCAACGCCGTCATGCGAATGAGTGCATTAGGGGCTGCCATGGTCCTTGAAGCCAACCGAATGGAAACCGTTATGCAGATCAACTGTCGCGACCGTAACAGAATCGCACTCCAGGCAGACCTTCTCGCAGCGGCGGCATGCGGGATCAAAAATGTGATGGCGGTTACCGGCGAAGACCCCAGCTTCGGAGATCATCACCAGGCGGCATCTGTCTATGACATCACTATTGATCAACTCTTACAAACGATTCAAGGGCTTAAAAACGGTAAAGACATGGCCGGCATTGAACTGGCCGGAAGCCCTGATTTTACAGCCGGATCAATGGTTAATTCAGGCCTGAAAGGTGTAGAACTGGACCGGGAAATGGATGCCATGAAACAAAAAATTGATTCCGGTGTCCGTTTTTTTATCACCCCCCCGTTATTTGACGTATCTGTCATTGAACCGTTCATGAGTAAAATAAATACCAGCGACGATATTCATATCATTCCAACCGTGGTGCTGCTAAAATCACTTGGAATGGCCCGATACATGTCAAGAAACATGAAACATGTACATATTTCTGACGACCTGATTAAACAAATCCAGAAAGCACCGGATAAAGTACGGGAATGCATCCGGATTGCCAAAAATACGGTTTCTGAAATTAAAAAAAATGGATTCAGCGGCGCCATGATTTCCACCATCGGTTGGGAAGACCGGCTGTACGATATTATTCACGGCATCTAATTTTAGGGAGTGTGGAATGGATCAGAAACCCGAACCGGTACAAAAAAAACAAAAAAATGATACGGTCGGAGCCGCCATGGTGGTCGGGGCCGGCATTGCAGGCATGCAGTCCGCTATTGATTTG
Source organism: Desulfobacteraceae bacterium (assembly GCA_021162325.1). Classification (GTDB taxonomy): domain Bacteria; phylum Desulfobacterota; class Desulfobacteria; order Desulfobacterales; family Desulfosalsimonadaceae; genus SURF-3. The sequence continues at coordinate 4,005 of JAGGYV010000224.1, forward strand.
GCAAACTCAGGATATTACGTCTATCTTCTGGAAAAATCATCCGCCATCGGCGGCCTTATGTCCGAGCTGGACAAAACATTTCCCACCAACGACTGTGCCATGTGAGTGATCTCACCCAAACTGGTCGAGGTCGGCCGGCACTTAAACATCGAGCTAAAAACCGGAACTGAAATTCTTGCGCTGGAAGGACAACCGGGAAACTTTAAGGCAAAAGTTCGCCAGGAAGCCAGATACGTTGACCTTTCAAAATGCACCAGCTGCGGGGAATGCACAAAAGTATGCCCCATAGAGGTTCCCAATGAATATGATCAGGGCCTTTCCATACGCAAAGCCATTTATAAAAAATACCCCCAGGCCATCCCGGGTGCCTTTGCCATCAGTAAAACAGGGACGGCTCCCTGCAAGGCCACCTGCCCGGCCCACGTCAGCATCCAGGGTTACATTGCACTGATTAATGAAGGAAAATATTTTGAAGCATTAAAACTATTCAAACAGGACCACCCTTTCCCGGGTATCTGCGGCCGGGTTTGCCACCATCCGTGTGAAAGCATCTGTACGCGCGGCGATTATGACGAACCCCTGGCAATCCGTGAACTGCACCGCTTTCTGGCAGACTGGGAACAAACCCAGGATTCATCCTATGTACCGGAAGTTCCGGAAAAAAGAGATGAAAAAGTGGCCATTATCGGATCCGGCCCGGCCGGACTGGCTGCGGCTTATTTTCTGGCTTTGCGGGGATATCAGGTAACCATTTTTGAAAAACTGCCGATGACCGGCGGCATGATGGCTGTGGGAATTCCTGAATACAGATTGCCCAGAAATATCCTCACCAGTGAAATCCAGACCATTGAAAAAATGGGCGTTGAGATCAAAACCAATATCACCTTTGGTAAAGACATTACGTTAGACAGTCTTAAAGCAGACGGCTTTTCCGCCACATTTATGGCCATCGGCCTGCATGGCGGCCGCCCGCTTGGCGTTGAAAACGAAAATGCCGACGGTGTTCTTCAGGGAGTTGATTTTTTACGTGATGTGGCACTTGGCAATAAGGTCTCCATCGGCAAGGATATTCTGGTGATCGGCGGCGGAAACGTTGCCATTGATGTGGCTCTTTGTGCCAAACGAAAAGGTGCGGATCATGTCACGCTGATCTGCCTGGAATCCCGCGATGAAATGCCGGCATGGGAACATGAAATCAAAGAAGCCCTTGAAGGCGACATCAATATTGTCAACAGCTTTGGCCCAAAAAACTTTTTTATTGATAAAAGCAACAAAGTTTCAGGCATCGAATTTAAAACCTGCTCAGCGGTTTTTGATGCTGACGGCCGCTTCAGCCCGCAATATGATGAAAGTGCTTGTCAGGCTTTTTTCGGCGACACGATTATTGTTGCCATCGGACAATCCACCAACTTAGAACACATAACCGAACAGAATATTGCCACCACCCGTGTGGGAGGTCTTGCTGCAGACCCGGTCACCCTTCAAACGCCTGTTGAATGGGTCTTTGCAGGGGGCGATGCCTTTTACGGTCCCAAATCGGTGGTTGATGCGGTTGCCTGCGGCAAAGAGGCGGCAGAAAGTATCCACCGTTATATAAACGGGCTGGATTTAAAACAAGATCGTGAAAAAATCTGGGAGTATGAAAAACCGGATATTCTCAACGAACCTTTAAGAACCCGAACACAGGTTCGATGTCTGGCACCAGATGCCCGGGAATGTAATTTTCTGGAAGTATCCTATGGCTACAATGAAAATGAAGCTAAAAATGAAGCAAACAGATGCTTAAAATGCGGTATCTGCTCTGAATGCTATCAATGCGTGGATGCCTGCCTGGCTGGCGCCATTGACCACTCTCAAAAAGCTGTTGAAGAAATTCTGGACGTCGGATCGGTAATCCTGTGCCCCGGCAATGAGGTCTTTGACCCTTCGCCGTTTGACGATATTTATCATTATAGTACAAATCCCAACGTCCTCACCAGCCTGGAATTTGAACGAATCCTTTCTGCGTCCGGCCCTACCATGGGGCATCTGGTGAGGCCTTCGGATGAAAAAGAACCTGAAAAAATCGCCTGGCTGCAATGTATCGGGTCCAGAGATACCAACCGGTGCGGGAATGGTTATTGTTCATCCGTCTGCTGCATGTACGCGATCAAAGAAGCCATGATTGCCAAGGAACACTCCAAAAATGACCTGGACGCGGTCATCTTTAATATGGACATCCGGACATTTGGCAAAGATTATGAAAAGTATTACCTCCGTGCCAAAGACAATGACGGGGTACGGTTTGAAAAAGCCAGAATTCACACCATTGATGAAATTAATGAAACCGGAAACCTTCGTCTCAAATTTGCAAATGAAGCCGGCGCAATGCAGGAAGAAGAATTTGATATGGTGATTCTCTCCGTAGGCATGCAGGTTTCGGAATCCGCTATTCACACCGCGAATCTGCTGGACATCGAACTCAATAAAAATAATTTTGCGGCCACAAACCCTTTTACCCCCATGGAAACCAGCCGACCGGGTGTGTTTGCCTGCGGCGTTTTCCAGGGCCCCAAAGACATACCCACATCCATCACGGAAGCCAGCGCTGCCGCCTGCGCGGCAGGCCGATATATGGCGCAAGCCCGCGGGACCCTCATTAAACAGGTAGATGTGCCGGATGAAATTGATGTGAGCGGAGAACCGCGCATCGGCGTGTTTGTCTGTGACTGCGGCATCAATATTGCCGGGACTGTCGATGTGCCAAGCGTCCGCGAATACGCTGAAACCCTTCCAAATGTTGTCTACGCCGGAGAGAATCTCTTTACCTGCAGTCAGGACACGCAGGAACAGATAAAAGAAGTTATCAAAGAAAACCAGCTGAATCGGGTCGTGGTTTCTTCCTGCACCCCCCTAACCCATGAACCCATCTTCATGGACACACTGGAAAAAAGCGGCCTCAATAAGTATCTGTTTGAAATGGCCAACATCCGTAACCAGGACTCGTGGGTTCATTCCGATTCTCCCGAGCAGGCAACCCAAAAGGCCAGGGACCTGGTAAAAATGTCCGTGGCACGGGCTGCCTCCCTCCATCCGCTGCATGAACGGCAGATACCCGTTACCTACCGCGCATTGATCATCGGCGGCGGAGTGGCCGGAATGAATGCTGCCATCGGCATTGCGGACCAGGGTTTTGAAGTGGTGCTTGTTGAAAAAGAAGCCGAACTGGGCGGCCTGGCCAATCGACTGCATAAAACCATTGAAGGCGCTGACATCCCGGCCTATCTTTCCGGCCTTGTAAAAAAAGTTAAAAATCACCCCAAAATTCAGGTTCTGGCTCAATCGCTGATTGTCGATTTTTCAGGATTTAAAGGGAACTTTAAAACAGAGATCCTGGTCGGCCCGGGTATGTATGAACGAAAAATTGAGCACGGGGTGGTCATCGTTGCCACCGGTGCCAAAGAGTATGTGCCGACAGAATATCTTTACGGGCAGGACCCAAGGATATTAACACAGATTGAACTAACAGACCGACTTGAAAAAGACGGTGCCGGTCATCCGGATCAGGTCGTGATGATCCAGTGCGTGGGCTCCAGAAACGATGAAAACCCCAACTGTTCCCGGATTTGCTGTCAAAGCGCGATCAAAAATGCCATTCACATTAAGGCGCTTAACCCGGACACCCAGGTATACATCCTGTACCGTGATATCCGAACCTACGGCCTGATGGAAGAATATTATACCAAAGCGCGACAGCTCGGTGTTTTCTTTTTCCGGTTCAAAGAGAATGATCCGCCGGAAGTCACAACATCCGGGGAAAATCTAACGGTAACCTTTACCGACCATATATTGGGACGAAAACTCAGTGTTGACACGGATATTCTGGCGCTAAGCGCAGGAATGATTGCAGAAGATACAGAGGAACTTGCCTCGATTATGAAACTAAACCGCAATCCTGAAAATTACTTTATCGAGGCCCATGTCAAGCTGCGACCGGTTGAAATGAGCACAGAAGGAATTTTTGTCTGCGGCACGGCCCACAGCCCCAAACTGATCACTGAAACCATTGCCCAGGCCCAGGCGGCCGCGTCACGTGCCATAACATTCCTTGCCCAGCCGCACCTGACCCTGTCTGCTGTCACGGCAGTGGTTGATACGGAAAAATGCGCGGCCTGTCTGATCTGCGTGCGAACCTGCCCGTATGATGTCCCGAGGATCAACAAAGACGGTGTCAGCGAGATTGATGATGCTTTATGCCAGGGGTGCGGCGCATGTGTCGCCGAATGCCCGGCAAAAGCAATCGAATTGAACTGGTATGAAGATGAGCAATTATTAAGCAAGGTGGATGCCTTGCTGGAGGGAGTCATATGAGCCGGAATTTTGATCCGATTATTCTTGTGTTCTGTTGCAATTTTTGAGGATACTCTGCTGCGGACCTGGCAGGTTCCATGCGATTATCCTATCCGACAAGTATCAAAATTATCCGCGTGCCGTGTACCGGCAAAGTAGACATTATTCATATTTTACGCGCTTTTGAAAAAGGCGCTGACGGCGTCTGTGTTATCGGATGTATGGAAGGAGAATGTCATTATAAATCCGGAAATTTCAGAGCGCGTAAGCATGTGGAACAGGCACAAAAAATTCTAGATACCATCGGCATCGGCGGTGGCCGGGCGCAAATGTATAACCTGTCTGCCGCTGACGGACCGCTTTTTGCCGAACACGCCCAAGACATCTATGATAAAATTATGGCGCTGGGCCCAAACCCCATTAAATTAAAAAAACATAAGGCAGCATAGGAGATCTGTGCCTGCAATATTTGACAATCTCGAACTCTTTATAATGAAAGGTCGAAAGTATGATTGTTGCTGAAAAAAAACCGGTTGAGGAAATCATTGAGTTTATCAAAGAAGATAAAAAAATTCTCATTCTGGGCTGCAATGAATGTGTCACCGTATGTGAAGCCGGCGGGAAAAAAGAAGTCGGCATCCTGGCATCAACCCTTCGGATGTATTTTTTGAATCAGGGCAAAGAAGTCAAAATTGATGAAATCACGTTGGAAAGACAATGTGACCATGAATACCTGGAAGAGATTCGTGATGTGGCGGACACGTATGACGCTATTGTTTCCCTGGCGTGCGGCGTGGGCGTCCAGTTCATGGCGGAAAAATACCATTCTGTTCCCATCTACCCCGGCGTCAACACCTGTTTTCTGGGCGCAACGGAAGAACGTGGGTTGTGGACAGAGCGGTGCCAGGCATGCGGGAACTGTATGCTGGGCATTACCGGTGGCATCTGCCCGGTATCCCGATGCGCCAAACGACTATTAAACGGCCCATGCGGCGGATCATCCAAAGGGAAATGTGAAATCAGCAAAGATATTGACTGTGCATGGCAGTTAATTATCGACCGGCTTAAAGCATTGGGCCGGCTCGAAGACTATGAAAAGGTATGCTCAATTAAGGATTGGTCCACGGACAGGGCCGGCGGACCTCGAAAAGTGGTCAGGGAGGATGTTCAGATATGAGCGTGAAAACACCCAGCAAACTGGAAAAAATTCTTACAGAAGGTCATCTGGCAGTCACATCCGAATGCGGCCCTCCCCGGGGCAGCGATCCAAATGCGGTTATTGAAAAAGCGAATCTTATTAAAAACCATGTGGATGCGATTAATGTAACGGACAACCAGACATCCGTTACCCGCATGTCCAGCCTGGCGGCTTGTATTCACCTCAAGCAAATGGGGGTTGAACCGATCCTTCAGATGGTGACCCGGGATAAAAATCGCATTGCCATACAAAGCGATATTCTTGGGGCGGCTTCGTTCGACATATTTAATATGCTCTGTTTGTCCGGCGACCATCAAAGTTTCGGGGACTGTCCCCAGGGTCAGAATGTCCATGACCTGGACTCCATGCAATTACTCCAGACCGTCCATTTAATGCGGGATGAAGGAAAATTCTTAGGCGGCGCGGATATTAAGCGGCCGCCGAAACTGTTTGTGGGGGCCGCCGCCAACCCGTTTGCCGATCCGTTTGAAATCAGGGTTCCCCGACTGGCAAAAAAAATAGCCTGCGGTGCGGAATTCATTCAAACCCAGTGCATTTACAATGTGGACAAATTTGAAGAATGGATGAAACAGGTCTGTGATCGGGGCCTTCATGAACAAACATACATCCTTGCCGGCGTCACGCCCCTGAAATCCGCCGGCATGGCAAAATTTATGAAAAACAGAGTCCCCGGAATGGATGTGCCGGATGATGTCATCAAAAGAATGGTAGACACGCCCAAGGAAAAACAGCCGGAAGAAGGCATTAATATTTGCATTGAAACCATCGAACGGTTAAAATCCGTTGAAGGTGTCAAAGGCTTTCATATCATGGCCATTGAATGGGAAGAAAAAGTTCCGGGGATTGTTGAAAGAGCCGGATTATATCCAAGGCCGAAAATTGAGGCCGAAAATTGATTGATTTTACGGATTCGTTTAAATAAAATAAAAATTATAACTGTTCAGGTCAACAGGCTGTAGGCTGAAGGTAAATAGGACCGGCGGAATAAGCTATCTTTTTAAAAATAATTTATTCAGACAGTCCTTCAGCCTAAACCCCTTCAGTCTAACTAACCTGAGTAGTAACTAAAAATTAAAGGGTCAACGATTTTGATAACAGGCTGGATAAAAAATGCAGCCATTTGATCTTGGCGATGAAAAGGGAGGATAAATATGAACGAAAAAAAAAGAATTCTTATCGTTGATGATGAGCCGGATTTCGTCTCTATTGTAAAAAAAAATCTGGAAAAAGGCGGGTTTGATGTAGAAGTTGCCTATGATGGCGTGGAAGGGATTGAAAAAGTAAAAGCCAATCCGCCGGATGCAATTGTTTTAGACGTCATGATGCCCGAGAAAGACGGCTATAAAGTCTGTTCCGAACTTAAAGCTGATGAAAAATATAATGACATCCCCATCCTGCTTTTAACGGCAGTGGCCGACCATGTCAGCTCAACCCGATATTCCCATTATGACGGCATGAGTACGGAAGCCGATGACTATCTGCCCAAGCCGGCATCAGCAGACGACATTCTTGATTCCGTAAAGAGCCTTCTCAATATGTAATTTTGACGGCTTCGTAAAAAGTCCAAATTCTTTGTTGCGCTGCATCCTTCGTCTCTTCATGGTACGTTAAGTACGAATCATCACTCAGGATTTACGCGCCTCGCCATTTTTAAGATTTGGTGAAACTTTTTTCTTTGCCATCGAAATTCGACTTTTTACGAGTTTATCAATTTCATTTCTCCCAAAAAGGACTTCATTCTTTTGCCAGGAAAGAGCGATCAGTTCACTCTTCAACAGTCTTCATACGGCAAGGAGCATTTGGTGTTCTGCATCCTCAGCGATGAGCGGGTGTTTTCATCAAAATCACCGGCTATTTTTAACCAGGTGATGAAACAGACCGGCATCAATGGCTCCTATGTCCCGTTTATGGTCCAACCGGATAAAATCGGGGAAGCCATGTCAAGCTTAAGAGCCCTGAACATTACCGGCGCCAACGTCGCCGTGCCGTATAAAGAGAGTGTCGCCCCCTTCATGGATTCAGTTTCTGAAAGCGCCGAGATTATCGGCGCCATCAACACCATTGCCAGGAATAAAGACAAACTCAAGGGCTACAACACCAATGCCATTGGTTTAATGGATGCGCTGGAAGAAATCCAGTTTGATCCGGCCGGAAAAACCGCCCTGATTCTGGGTGCCGGAGGGGCTGCAAAAGCTGCGGCGTTTGTGTTAAAATGGCTGAAAGCAGACAAAATATTTGTTGTCGGCCACAGTGAAGCAAAGGCCCGCCAGGTTGCCGTGCGTGCCAGCGGCGAATTTCTTATCTTGGATGAATTATTGGAACATGATATTCCGGCCAATATTTTGATTAATGCTACCACCGCCTCAAGCCGCGATGAATCCGAAGAATTGGCGGACATCTCTGAAAAACTGCAACTGCCGCAATGCGAACTGATTTTTGACTTAAACTATGGGCGGGCGAATAACTTCTGGCAGAAAAAAGCGGATAAAAACGGTATTAAATTCAGGGACGGACTTCTGACCTTGATCCACCAGGCAAAAAACAGCCTTTCCCTATGGACCGGACTCGAGATTGAGACCGATGCGTTTCGAAAAGCATTGGAAGATGCGGTTTAGGGGAAGATTGAAGGTGTAAGATATAAGGCTGAAGAATCATCCCTTTAAGGGATGACCACAATTGACAGACTTTAAAATCACAAAATGCCTGTCGGAAAAATAGGTATGGTTTCCCCCGATGATGGAACAATTCACAATTCAAGACCCGGGACCGTTTTTTTTGTCGAACTTTAAAAAATTCAGGTTGACCGATCACAAATCGGTGGTGAAAGCTACTGTATTGTTGGTGTTATGTGTAATTGTTCTCACCAATCTTGGCGTGGAACTGATTTTTTGTCTCAATGGTTTTTCCAATGGCGAGGTGTACCGGATTGCGCATACGGCAGCCACTGTCATGCCCTTGTTGATCGCTTTTCCGACAATCTATTTTATTTTCAGGTTGCTATGGAAATTGAATGAGTCTCATCTCATTATAAAAGCGCTCAGTCGTACTGATGGTCTGACCAATGTATCCAATCGGAGATACTTCGAGGAGTTGGGGGCCAGAGGGATTTCCCTGGCGAAGCGAATCGGTAATCCTGTTTCTCTGCTCATGCTGGATTTGGATCATTTTAAATCGATTAATGACAGGCATGGGCATACCGCTGGTGATGGCGTTCTGGTGGCGTTTGCGGAAAGACTCAGGCAGACCCTGCGGATTACTGATATTGTCGGGCGTTACGGCGGGGAAGAATTTGTAGTTTTACTGCCCGCTTCCGATTCCAGTCAGGCCTTCGAAGCGGCCCAGCGCATCCGTTTGGCGGCCTGTGAGACGCCGGTTTTGACTGAAGGACAGCGGATCCGTTTTACGGTCAGTATCGGTGTGATGACATCATTAAATGGGAGCTATGATTTACACAGTTTGATCAAATGCGCTGACAAGGCATTGTTTCAGGCCAAGGGAAAAGGCAGAAATCGTGTGGAAGTAAGTGAAGAGGGGGGAAGAGAGACGCCCCTAACTTATTAACTTGTCCGACAAATCAAACCACACAGAATATTCCCAATTCTTAATTCCCGTCCAGTACCTTCCGAATGGTCTGCGCAAGTCCCCTCATATTGACAGGCTTCATGAGATAGGCCGCCAAACCCAGTTCTTTCGCATTTTTTTCATCAACCAGCGCGCTATGCCCGGTACAGATAATAATCGGAATGTCTTTCC
>JAGGYV010000239.1 GCA_021162325.1 Desulfobacteraceae bacterium
ATAACGGCAGAGACGGATTTTGCCGGGATCATTGATCCGGAGTCAAGACACCGCACCCCGATTTTTTCCGGACCCAAAAATCCGCAAAGGGTTTCCTGGCCGGCTTTGAGTTCCCAGTCGCAGTACCCGGGACTGAAACGGCGGCTGCATTCATAATTATTTTCCTTAAGCTGTATTCCTATGATTGCTTCCATCTGATCCGCTGCTTTTTCCACCATAACCGAGCCAAAGGCATCCATAACAAACGGATCAAACAGATTTTTTTCTCTTAACGCTTCATTGATACGATCAATCTGTTTGCCCAGAGTGATAATAAAACAGCATAAAAATTCCGGGAATTCCATTTTTTTTAAAAGATTTGCCCACTTCTTGCTTTCAATGATTACTGCTTCGGCCTCAATCTTTCCCTTTTCCCACCCGTTGATAGCTGTTGTGCGGATGAGAAATTCAAGTTCTACGGCATTGAGCCCTTTTTGAATAATATCCGTGATTCTTGCGTGTATCTGTTCGGAAACAAAATCCAATGAATATCCGATCCGTTCACATATCAAGACGCATAGTGTTTCCGGATCATCATCAAATCGAATATCTTCGGGATTGATATGAATCATTTGCAGGGGGTCGGCTTGAAGGACCATTCTAAGTCACCTCTATAGAGGCACCTGCCTGTTCCCCGGTGGTAATGCATAACAAAGCCCGCTTTGTCTCTTCAGGTACGGCAATAGCATTTTCTGCATATCCGTCCGCGCCGATCTGATGAGCGAGTGTGACATCAAATGGGGCCCCGCCGACAATTACGGCTATTTTGGGAAACATTTTTTTTACCATCCGGATCAATTCCGCCATATTGTCTAAAGGGGTCGACATCATGGTGGATAATGCCAGAACATCTGCTTTTGTCGATTCCAGTTTCTCCAGAAAAACCTCATTGGGTACATTTCTGCCCATATCATGCACGCAATAACCGGAAGCTTCCAAAACCGCGGCCACAATATTTTTTCCCAGATCATGCACATCCCCTTCCGCGACGCCGATAACAATTTGAAACCGGCTTTTTTTTTCTTTTTGCGCATCAGCGAATGGGGGATAATTTTTCAAAAAATCCACCCCCATCCGATAGGCATCAATGGCAAGAAGTAAATCCGGGATCGAATATTTATCCTGTTTAAATCCATTACGTGCGTTTTCAATGCCCCGTGTCAATGCATTTAAAATATCATCCCCCGAATAATTCTTGCTTTTTACCGCCTGCAGCGCACGGGCCGTTTCTTCGGGATTGTTTGACAATACACTTTGTTCAAGGCCTGCGAGAATATCTGTCATGTTCATTATTATCTCCTTAAGCAGGATAAACCGGAAAAGTTACAAGTGAACTAAAGTTTGAAGTGAGCTAAAGTTTTGGACTGCGCTTTTTAGCGCGATCATTTGATATTCTTTAAAAAAATTGCCAATGCCGGAGGCATTACATTAACTTTAGTCACTTTAGATCACTTTAGTCACTTCACACTTTTTAAATTCTGAAATGCTTTGCCAGTTAACGCAATAAAATTAAAATTTAGAAACCAGATATCAACTGTATTTTTCAGCCGCCTTGACCATTGCAATGGCATTGGTCAAAGGAATACCTGGCGGATATTCGCATCCGGGCGCAAGGATAAATCCGCCTCCGGGCGCAAGATCATCAATCTGACGCCGGCACTCATCCATCACTTCGGCGGGGGTCCCGTGGACCAGAAGCGGGGTTGCGACATACCCCAAAAGAGTGACCCGATCCCCGTATTTCTTTTTCAATTCCTTGCGGTCTTTACAGTCATCCGGGAGATGGGCAAAACTCATTACTTCGGGGTCCATAGAGCGAATCTGCGTATCAAAATAAGGATCATGCCCACAGTTATGAACCCCCACAATCAGGCCGTTGTCCTTGATCACACGGCTGATCTCGCTGACAAACGGGCCTTCGATCTCTTCCCAGAGTTTTTTCGGCAAACCGGTTTTGGAGGCAAACAGAGAATCAATTGCCACCGCCGGGATCCCGCTGTCACACTGTGCCTGAACATATTCGATGAGCACACCGGTAATAATCTCACAGGCTTTTTGGACCTTTTTAGGATAAAGCACACAATCCTTAAAAAGCAGTTCCGCACCCCGCATCATTGCCAAAACGCCCAATGGACCGAAAACAAATCCGGTGACAATACTTTTCAATCCGACTTCTTTCACCATAATCCGGCATAAACGCACAAACTCACTCATCCGGGGGGATTTTAACGGATCAAACGATTGGATTCGATCATAGTCATCCACATCCCTGATTACCGGATGATCGTAATCCGGATAGGGTGTGGAGTTGTCCGGATATACGATTTTTTGTCCGAAATCCGCCGCCTCAAGGGAAAGATCCAGCATTAAAAGAACCATATCGCCCCCCACAAATTTCCACCCGTCAAGAAAAGATTGCGCTGTTTTATCCGCGTTTAAGGAATGATCCGGATATGAGATCCCGGATATCTGTCTTGCCCCGCCGCTGAGTATAGGTGTTACCGGCACCCGATCCGGTTCTTTATGTCGTACAGCAGTCAAGACCCGTTCCAGACTGCTCACGGACTGAAAACGGCTTCGAAATCTGGAGGCACCGACGGCAAAATCCAGAACAGAGTCGGAAATCGTTCCAAGATGTGGCACTTCGCCTTGCTTTAATTTTTTGATGGTATCAATTATTTTCATTTCTATGCTCCTGTAAGTGCTATCCCAAAATCCCTTCCTCCTTAAGGCACACGGCAACAACGTTATGAACAAACACGACATGCCTGGGATAATTGATCAGTTTGAATATTTTAAAAAGAGGAGATCCCTGTACCAAAAATCTTGTCAGTCTGCGCACATTCTTTACTTTTCCGGAGGATTCATAGGCGGACAAAACCTCGCTCCGCATCAATTTCAGGCGACGTATGAGAAACTCCAGATACTCCATGATCCTATCACGCCCTTCCTTTACCAGGCCATGGGCCGGAAGCAAAAGCGCCACCTTGCCCGTGCGGGTGAGTTCTTTTATATTTTCCAGGCTGGTAATACAGTCTTTTATGGAACTGGACATGAAAACAGGATTCCCGATCCAGTCGGCATCGCTTATAAACAAGGCTTTCTTCTCCGGCCAGAAAAGGGATACGGAACAGGGGCTGTGCCCCGGTGTAGATAAAATAATCTTATCACCTGTTTTCCATCCCGTTATGCTTATATTTTCAAAATCCATCACCTCAGCATCGTCCTGCCTGAGTGGCTCCGGCTGAACCTTTCCGGTTACCGGATTTGGCCAGGGGATGGCGCCTATACGGCTGAACAGTTTAACTGCTAATTCCGGGAAGAGTACGTCGAGTGCCGCAAAGGGGTACATGAGCAGATTGTATGGAAAAGAAAACGCGAGATACGGGTTGTAGTATTTTTTGGATTCTTCAATCATGTTTCTGACAAAGGCGACCGGTTCGTTCATGACCCTGCCACCCTTAAATCCGGCTTCATGGACGTAGATATGGGTCTTTCCGGTTCCTGTCAGGTCGCTCAAATAAAAATTATTGGCATGATCGATGTGAGAGTGACCTGCGATAAGAACAGCCTTTTTCCATTTCACCCCGGCCTTGCGCCGGGTCCGCATGTGGGATTCGACGCTTTTCGCTATTTTTTTAC
>JAGGYV010000042.1 GCA_021162325.1 Desulfobacteraceae bacterium
ATCTCTTGCAATGTAATGGTCATAAATGGTATCGTACATAATGGTCTCCTTTTTTTGTGTTAATTATTTTTTTTTAACTGCAAAAACAATTACCACGTATGAGCTTATTGCTCAAAGGAGACCATCTTTCTTATTTTATCGAGGGAGGTACGACCGAAGCAATCTCATCAAAAACAGGGGATTACTTCGGCGCTCGTTCCTCACTTCTCGTAATGACAACTAAGATTCAGGGGTTTTCGTTCAACCATTAATTATGAGGATTATCACTAATGAGTATTTATAATCCACCGCATCCGGGAGAATTTATTCGAGAGATATATATTACTCCTTTCAACTTAAGCGCCAGAAAAGTTGCCAATAGCCTGGGTGTGTCACCATCAACTTTGATAGTCTCGTAAAAAGTCAGATTCCGACGGCAAAGTATAAAAGTTCACCAATCTTAAAAATTGGCAAGGCGCGCAAATTCTGAGTGATGATTCGTACTTAGCGTACTTTGAAGAAACGAAGAATGCAGCGCAACACAGAATTTGGACTTTTTACGAAGCCGTCAACTTTTAATCGTCTATTAAACGGTGATACTAATGTTTCGCCTGAAATGGCTTTGCGCCTGTCAAAATCATTAGGTCGCAGCCCTGAAAGTTGGCTGACCATGCAAGACCATTACAATCTATGGCATGTAAGAAAAAAAATTAATCTCCGGGGAGTTATAAAATTAAATCTATCGGCAGCATAATACTTATATGTTTAATGATTTGATTGTTACTTCTCATGTGATATATAATTTTTAGAATATCGGGAAAGAGATCAAACCATAAATAAAAAGTTACGAAGTTATGGCCATGGACACCATTTTAAAAAGAATACCCGCTTTTGTTGACCAGATCAAAGAAATACAGGAAGTCATTATTGCCAATATTTTATTGATCGGTCAAATTCCTGCCCCGACATATCACGAACAAGCCCGGACTGAAATTTTCCTGGAGCGTTTATCCGATGCCCAGTCTGATTATAATGCAACAAGCGACTACAATATCCCCGTCGGCATCATTAAGGGCACTTCAGACGAATCCCGGGCACCCATTTTTGTCGTTGCCCATCTGGATACTTTTTTTAATGCAGATATTGACCATAATTATATCGTTAGAAAAGCGTCTATCTCCGGACCGGGCATCCTGGATAATTCTTTGGGTGTCGGCGTCCTGGCCTCTTTGCCGATTATTTTTAAACATCTTAATCTTCAATTTGAGTCCGATATCGTACTGGCAGGGGTTCCACAATCCATTGGAAAAGGAAACCTACAGGGTATCCGCCAGCTTTTGGATACCTGGGAAGGTCCCATCCGGGGTGCTGTAATTATTGAAGGAGACGAGCTGGGGCGCTTAAACTATTACTCCGAAGGCATTATCCGGGGAGAAATCACCTGCAATGTCTTGCCAGCCAACGGCGGGGAACACCGGTACAAGCCGAATGCCATCATTATTTTAAATAAGGTGATTGATGAAATCCTGGCCATGGAACTCCCTTTACGGCCGCGTGCCCGGGTGATTATCGGAAAAATCAACGGGGGGTTTAAGCATGGGGTGATCGCCTATAATGCCCGGCTGGGATTTGAAATCCAGAGCGATTCCGAGGAGATGGTTAAACGAATGCACGCTGAGATCGAAGATATTGTAGACGGCATCCGGCATGAAAATCATGTCAGCCTTGAACTGAATATTATCAGTAATCTGACACCTGCGACATTACAATACAAACATCCGCTGGTAAAAAACACGGTTTTGATCATGAAAGCACTCGGCATTGCCCCTGCAAGTGATTCCGGTGAGTCCGAACTGTCCATCTTTCTTGCCAGAAAAATTCCGGCCGTCACATTAGGGGTCACGAAAGGTAAAAATGTTCATCTTGAAAACGCTTCAATGAAAATCAAGCCCATGTTTACCGGCATCGCACAGATTCTCGGTGTTATCATGGCAATAGACAGCGGGGTCTGTGATGAATCATAGCTGGTTAAAAACAAATACGTTTCACCATTCAGAATTTAAAGATCTCAAAAAACTGGTGGAAGCCAAAAACCGAAAACAGCTGAAAATCTCCCTGTGCCTGCCGACCCTGAATGAAGAAAAAACAATTGCCAAAGAAATTATTATCATGAATTCAGAGCTGATGACGCGGTTCCCGCTGATCGATGAAATCGTTGTTGTTGACTCCGGCTCAACAGACCATACATTAGACATTGCTAAAAGTTATGGGGCAGACGTTTATGAAGCAAAAAACATTCTGCCCCATCTTGAAAATTTTACCGGCAAAGGGGAGAATCTCTGGAAAGCCCTGCATGTCACCGAAGGCGATATCATCATCTACCTGGATGCGGACATTAAAAACATCCAC
Source organism: Desulfobacteraceae bacterium (assembly GCA_021162325.1). GTDB lineage: Bacteria > Desulfobacterota > Desulfobacteria > Desulfobacterales > Desulfosalsimonadaceae > SURF-3. The sequence continues at coordinate 2,389 of JAGGYV010000042.1, forward strand.
CACCGGTTTGCCTATGCCCTTTTAGGTCCTTTGCTGATGTTTGACCATGTAAAATACACCAAGGCCTTCTATGATCGACCCATCGCTACTGACCTGAAAAAAATCCGCTCCACCGGCGGCGGGCGGGTCACCGAGCTGATTATACGCCCCCTGTTTTCTTTATTTTTCCCGGAACTGACCCAGATCATCCAGCCCCTGTCCGGAGAATATGCCGGCTATCGATCACTTCTGGAAAACATTTCATTTCCCATCGGGTACGGCGTGGAAACAAGTATGATTTTAGATATTTATGAAAAATGGGGCCTTGACGTGATCGCACAGGTGGATCTGGACCGCCGGGTGCACCGAAACCAGGACACAAAAGCGCTGGGCAGAATGGCTTTTGTTATTCTCAAAACATTTTTTAATCGAATTGAAGGCCTGGGAAAAATAAAGCTCAACACCGAGGTGTTCCATGAGATGATCCAGTATAAACTGACCAACGGCGAATATGAGACTGATATTTATAAAATCACAGGCCATGAAAGACCACCGATTATTTCAATCCCGGAGTATTGTAAAAAACACAACCGGCAACCTTGATGGCGTCGTAAAAAGTCCCATCTACTGCGTTGTAGCGGTTTTTCAGTCACTCAAGATACTACATGTATGATTGTGTGTCTGAAAAACCACTACGCCTTGTATATGGAACTTTTACCTTAGCCATCCGAGTACTTTTTACGAGTTTATCAACCTTAATGGCTTCGTCAAAACTGACATTTTACTTAATCAACACCTATAAACAAGTATTTTAAGGGAGTAAAAAATTGCAGGAACACCAGTTAGTTGATCCATACAAACGGCACTTAAATTATCTGCGGATATCCATTACCGACCGGTGCAACCTGCGCTGTGTCTATTGCAATCCACGGCTATCCAACCAAAAATTACACCACAAGGAGGTGCTGCGCTATGAAGAACTTCTGCGAATTGCCCGCATTGGCGTCAGTCTTGGAATCAATAAAATCCGGATTACCGGCGGCGAACCCCTGGTTCGAAAAGGATGTTGTGATTTTCTGGAACACCTGGCGGCGATAGATGGGTTAAAGGATATTTCCTTAACGACCAATGGTGTTTTACTAAAAAAGCACATTGACAGAATCGCGTCAGCCGGCATCAAACGATTGAACATCAGTCTCGACACATTAAATCCGAAGAAATTTCAACAAATTACCGGGCATGATCTTTTTAAAGAGGTTTGGGAAGGCATCGAACTTGCTTTTCAAAAAGGATTTGATCCCATCAAACTCAATGTGGTGGTGATCAACGGCGTCAATGATGATGAACTGACGCAACTGGCAGAACTTTCTTTTAAATATCCGTTTCACATCCGATTTATTGAACTCATGCCCATCGGGAAAACGTCTATGCTGGATGCCAAGCCATTACTGGTTCCCGAAATAAAGAAAAGAATTCAACTACTTGGGAATTTAATCCCTGTCCAAAAGGATAAAAACGACGGCCCGGCCATGCGATTTAAATTCAAAGATGCAATGGGCGAAATCGGGTTCATCAGTCCGGTCAGCAATCATTTCTGTAAGACATGCAACCGGCTGCGACTGACTGCGGACGGCCACATTCTCACCTGCCTGTTATCGGATATCTGCGAAGATATTAAAGCCCCGCTGCGTTTGGGCTTGCTGGATAAAGATCTTAAAACCGTATTTTTAAAGGCAGTTGCCCGAAAGCCCTTTCAACATCCGGAAAATCTGACCCCCCTTGCGCAACCGGAACAGATGGTATCCATCGGCGGATAATCAATTAATCCACATAATCAGGCAGTCAATCCGTACAAATCTGCTTGCAAATTATAACTGTTTCATATAGTTATAATACCGTTTCGTGAACGAAACACCGTATCCGTAAAATCCTCAAGGGCGAGACAATGTCTGATAAAAAACAGATAATCGATTTTTTTCTTAATCTTTTCAAACTTCAATGTAAAAATCCGAACCCGGGCAGTAATGCTTTAGAATATGAATTACTATCCACCGGCTCAGGGCCGGATGAGATATATGAACTCCGTGTACGATCCGGTGTGGAATGGAAAACCCGACGCATGAGTATTTGCCAGCTGGGTGGCACGGTTGAGAGTAAAAGCACCTGTTTTAAAGTTATCTATGATAATCAGCTGGTCATCAAAATACCGCCCAAACCATTTACGGATTTTGAAAAATACCTGGCATACATTAACAACGAACGCCATATCGTCAACCACCTAACGCCATCCATTAACAGCCTTGCACCCACCCTGTCTGCTATTTTAAACATGATTCCTGAGCTGCGTTTCTCTTCTGAAACAAACAAGCAACAGCTTGAAGATAAATACATTACGCTTTTGACATCACATCCCCGCCTTCAGAAATACTTAAAAATCGGCAACGGATTCGTGTTTTTCATGAGCCTGTCCCGCAGCACTTTTTTCAACCAGGTAATCGATAAAATTCACGACAAAACACGCGCTCAGAATGAAATGCTGAAAAACACCGCCATATTTGAAGATCTTTATGCGTTTGAAGCCCTTTACGGGAATCAGTATGATGATGTTTTTTTTAAAATCAACCATCTCTATCACGAGTATGGTAAAATCATTGATATTCTTCTCCCCCAGCATGATAATTATGAAACGATTCCGGTCTACAAAAAGCAGGAATGGTTTTATTTCAAACTGGCAGGGGAAAAACTTCAAATTGATAAAAATGAGCTGTCTGATATTTTCTCAGAAGATCTAAATCAGCTGCTTGACATTTTGATGGAAGAAAAAGAAGCGGCCGTCATTCAATACAGAAGTATTTCAGAAAAGTATATCAGCAAAAAAATATTTGATAACAACCGAAAAAACATTGAAGGGCTTATCATTAACACCCTAACCCTTTTATATCATTTAAGAAATCAACATATTGCCATCAGGGATTTAAAACCGGACAATATTTTTGTTGCCGGCAACTTCGACGGCGCGGATAATTTCCTGAACAACCCGGATGCTTTTTCTTTAGGGCTGATTGATCTTGAAACTGCGGTTTACCTTCATCCCGATAAAATTTCCGAAATCAAACAACCCCTGCTTGCCGGGACTTTCCCCTTTATGACCCCGCATCATTTATTCAAAAACAGCGTCCTATACAAACTGTTTGGCAAAGAAACATCTCGCGTACTATATATGCAGGACTGGTATGCGGCCATCGGCATGATTTTTAACGTGATCACCGGCAAAACCATGTTTTTAAAAACAGCCAAGCTGATGCAGAAAGTCTTTAAAATTAAAAAAAAAGCGGCCATGGAGAAAAAGTCTTTAACAGACACCTTAAAAAGTGTCAGCTGGATCTTCTGGAGTACCGCGGCAATGGAATGTCATAAAAAGATTAAAATTCATTCAGACAAATTCAGCCAACTGGATATCAAACTGCCGGAACCGGTTATCGAAATGCTGAAAGACGAGTTACAAATTGAAAAAACCATCCTCAAAAAAACGATCAGGAAACGAATCAATTCCAAACCCTATTTGAAAGATCACGGTCAAAAACTTTATCATGCCTCATCCGACCAGATCGTTCAATTCAGAAAAAGATGGGAAAACGGCACGTATGAGCCACAGCTGCCATCCGCCAAACGGGAAAAAATGGTTAATATTTTAAAAGGAATGGAAAGCTTAAAAATTCAAACCGAATGTCATGACAGCCTCAGTCGCAAGCTGGAAAGAAAAATACCTTGTGATGAGCTCTTGATGTTTCTGCTTAACCGGGTCTTAAATGCCATGTATCGCCAGTTCTGGACCAACCGGGAGTACCCCTTGAAAAAAGAAATATAGCATTCTATTAAACCAGATAATCTCTCAAAACCTGGTCTAATTTTTTATAGTTTTCTTTAAAATGGTCGATAAAAGGCTCAATATTAGCGGCTTCATTTTCTTTTAATGCCAACTGAATATGTTGAGAAAGCTGCTGCAATCGTTTGGCTGAAATGTTAGCCGTGGCGCCCTTTAAGGTATGCGCCGCTCTTTCCACAGCCTCGGCATCACCGCTCTTGATTCCCGAGTATAAATTTGTCAGCAGTCGAGGGGTGTCTTCAAGAAAAATTTGAACGACTTCTTTGAGCAGATCGACATCACCATCAATCCGATCCAGAAAGTCATCATAATCGAATACAGGAGAACTCAGGTCAACCGTTTTTTTCATGTTTACCATTATGTCACTTTCTATTATTCATAAAAGATCGTTGCACTTTTGAAAATCCGTCAGTGGCATTGCAATATTTTTGATCATCTTTGACAAACTCGTAAAAAGTCGAATTCCGATGGCAAAGAAAAAAGTTCCAAATTCAAGGCGCGCAAATCCTGAGTGATGATTTGTACTTAGTGTACTATGAAGAAGCGAAGGGTACAGCGCAACAAAGAATTTGGACTTTTTACGAAGCCATCATCTTTGACCGGAGAGATAATGGATCACTTCAACTTCAGCAAGCATGATATTGATCAAATAAAAAAAAACGGCCAGACCCCGGAGCAGATCTATTCACAGTTGTCATTGTTTCACCGGGGCACACCCTTTGTCAAGCTGGATCATCCCTGCACGGTTGGAGACGGAATCAAGCGTTTTTCCAGTGCTGTCGCGAAACAGTATATTCATTTATATGAGACTCAGGGTATAAAAAAAAAAATAATCAAATTTATACCCGCATCCGGGGCGGCCACCCGTATGTTCAAAAAATTGATTTATGCTTACCATACATTGCAACACGGTGAAAAAAAACATCCATTGATAAACAGCCAGGCCCATGATGATCTTGCTTCTTTTATAAATAACTGCCGCCGATTTGCATTCTATGATGAGTTGAAGGCATCTATATCCAAAGAAAAAATGAGCATTGAAACCCTTATAACTGCTCAAAATTCCGAAAAAATTCTCAAGCATTTACTGACAGAAAAATACTTAAATTATACAATGCTCCCCAAAGGCTTAATCAAATTTCATTCCTATAAAAATCATGCCCGGACCGCATTTGAAGAGCATTTCCTTGAAGCCGGCGGTTATGCCAGGACCAATACCAATACATGCGCACTCCATTTTACCGTGTCCCCCCTTCACCGGCAATGGTTTCTCTCCTTTTTGCAGGACATACAGCCTGTTTACGAAGACCAGCTTGAAACAAGCTTTGATGTGTCATTTTCCACGCAACAAATGAATACAAATACCATTGCCGTGGATTCTCAAAACCGGCCATTCCGGCTTTTAGACGGCAGCCTGCTGTTCAGACCCGGAGGGCATGGTGCGTTAATCAATAATTTAAATCAACTGGACGGAGATATTGTATTTATAAAGAATATTGACAATGTTTCACATGACCGGTTTATCACGGAAACGATTGAATGGAAAAAAATTCTATGTGGTTACCTCCTCTGGCTGCAGCAGCAAATATTCACTTTTTTAAACCAGCTAATCCGGAAACCGGTGACTGACTCTCTCATTCTAAAAACCACCGAATTTTTAAAAAATGAACTTTCCTGCCGATTACCGGAAAGCTTTGAGACGGCTCCGGTTGAGAAAAAACAAAAAAGCCTGATTCATTTGTTAGATCGTCCGATCAGGGTCTGCGGCATGGTGCCGAATACCGGTGAACCCGGCGGGGGGCCATTCTGGACAATAGATAACAAAAATAACACATCCCTGCAGATTGTCGAGACCGCCCAAATAGATATTGATGACAACCACCAGCAATCGTTATTAAACCAGTTGACACATTTTAACCCGGTGGATATTGTATGCGGCCTCAGAAACTGGCAAGGCGAACTATTCGATCTGTCAAAATATGTGGATCACCAGGCTATTTTTATTTCAAACAAATCGGAAAACGGCCGGGATCTCAAAGCCCTTGAACTTCCCGGTCTGTGGAATGGCGCAATGGCCTTTTGGAACACCGCTTTTGTAGAGGTTCCAAAAATCACTTTTAATCCGGTTAAAGAAGTGACCGACCTGCTTCAAGCAGCGCATCAGGCATTATATTAAATTTTTTGAACTCCCACAGGGCACACCCTGTTATTTGAATCGTTTGACAAAATTCCAAATTTTTCCTACTAGTATTAAAAGTACCACCCATGTTTTTCTTCAGGCGTCATCACCGAATTTTTAAACATGCATGACAAAACACTGCGCGCTTTAAAAAATTATAAATGCTTCATCAAATCAAAAAATAATTCGGAGAAAGAATGGCCATACTTGTTATCGACGATGTTCCCGTAACCCGAAAAATTATCGAGTCTTTTTTAAAAGACGGGGGATATACAGACATCATTCAGGCGGAATCTGCAGAAACCGCCTTTAACATTCTTGGCTTATATTCAGATAGTGAAGACAGGCATCCTGATATTGATTTAATTCTTATGGATATAGTGCTTCAGGGAATCGACGGGATCGAGGCCTGCAGACTGATCAAAAATAACCAGCGCAGTGCGCACATTCCCATTATAATCCTCACCGCCTATTCATCGTCCGAACATATCGAAACGGCTTTTAAAGCCGGTGCCATTGATTTTTTACCGAAACCGGTCAACAAGCTTGAACTCCATGCAAGGGTTCGCTCCATTCTGCATTTCAAGTCTGAAGTGGACCGGCTCCGGGAGAGAGAGAAGCATCTTGTGGAAACCACGCTGAAGCTTGAACGGGCAAACGTCCTGCTTGAACGTCTGTCGAATTCCGATGGATTAACGGGTATTCCCAACCGGCGGTATTTTGATTATATGTTTAAAAAACTCCTGGCTTCCGGCACCCGCCTGGCCATTCCCATCTCCCTGCTGATGATGGATATTGATAATTTCAAACTTTATAACGACACTTACGGTCATCTTGCCGGCGATGATTGTTTAAAGCTCATTTCCAGCGCCATTCATGATACCATCAAGAGGGAAAGTGATTTTATTGCCCGTTACGGCGGAGAAGAATTTGCCATTGTTCTGTTTGGCGTTGAGGGTGAAATGGCGGCAAGCCTGGCTGAAAACATACGGGAATATGTCTTTGGGCTGAAACTCCCCCATTCAGCTTCAACCGTCAGCGACTGGGTCACTGTTAGTATCGGGGTGGTTTCATGCATACCCGAACCGTCTGTCACCCCGGATAATATGATTGGCACTGCGGACAAGGCACTTTATGCCGCTAAAAGTCATGGAAAGAATCAGGTCATCCAATATGAATATCCCGGAGTATAAAACGACTTACCCCCCCACGATCAAAGCGACGACCCCGAGAACAAAACAATAGGGTGTAAAAAAATATAAATGCCCTTTTTGAACCATTTTTACCAGCAAACTCAGGGCGGCATACCCGACGATGAATGATGTTACCAAACCGGTAGCGATAATGCCCAAAGATACATTCCCGGCACCTGCGGAATCAGTAAAAATTTGTAACACCAGGGCACCGAGAATAGCGGGAATCGACAGTAAAAATGAATATCGAATGGCCGTTTCATGGTTGATGCCTAAAAACAAACCCGCTGAAATTGTTGACCCGGATCTGGAGATACCCGGCATTACCGCCAGCCCCTGGATTGTGCCAATCAATAAAGCCTTTTTAATTGAAACGTCCGAAACAGAATCCTTGCCCGGATGCACCCACCGTGTTCCCATCAGAATCCCGCCGGTTATTATCAGCGAAATCCCGACAATGGTCAGCGAAGAAAATAATACATTTGATATCATATGAAACCCGAAACCGATCACTGCCGTGGGCAACGACCCGGCAACAATCAGCCATGCCATTTTGATATCAGTGCTCTCCGCTTTCGAAAGTTCCCCGGCCTGCCTTCCCATGCGGCAGGATGCCGAACGGATCAATGATTTGAATATACGGATAATATCATTAAAATAATATAGCACAATGGCCACCAGCGTTCCCACATGAAGACTGATATCAAACATCAGAACAGGCTCTTTAATTCCCATCATCTGTTGAAAAATCACCAGATGACCTGAACTGCTCACCGGAAAAAACTCTGTCAGCCCTTGAATAACACCAAGTATAATTGCCTGCATCGGTTCCATAAATTTCCTTCGATCGTTTCTATTCCAAATTCCAATTTATTAGTGGTTGAACGAGAAACC
>JAGGYV010000070.1 GCA_021162325.1 Desulfobacteraceae bacterium
ATTATTTAAATGTTATGGGGATTAAAAAGTGAACCGATTTATCGATAAGGCTTTGGAACAATGGAAAAACAGCCGTCGCCGTAAACCGCTCATTTTGAGGGGGGCGAGACAGGTAGGGAAAACATATTCCATAAAACAATTTGGCGAAACCCGATTTGATAATTTTTTGCTGGTTGATCTTGAACGGAATCCTGCCTGGCATCGCGTGTTTGAAGGCAACCTGCATGCAAGAAGGATCAGTTCCGAATTTGAAATTTTATTAAACCAGAAGATTGTTCCCGGAAAAACACTTCTTTTTATTGATGAAATACAGTCATGCCCCAGAGCAATATCTGCGCTTCGTTATTTTTATGAAGATATGCCTCAGCTCCATGTGATTGCCGCCGGTTCTCTTCTTGAATTTGCAATGAAAGATATCTCTTTTCCCGTGGGGAGGGTTCAGTTTTTGTCGCTTCAGCCAATGTGTTTTGCCGAATATTTGATGGCAAAAGGCAGGGAAGAAGCAGGCAGAATTATCCTGTCCGAGCCGGGAAAAATTCCGGAATCGACCCATGAGCTACTCAATGAAGAACTGCGTCAGTATTTTTTTATCGGCGGTATGCCGGAAAGTGTGAAAGCCTTTGTTGAAACTGGATCTTTGCAGGAATCGTTTGAAGTTCAGTCGGAAATTTGTGAAACCTATCGGCTTGATTTTTCAAAATACCGCCCCCAGGCAGATAAATATTGCCTGAATACGGTATTAACCGCTGTCGCGCAGCGTGTGGGGCAACAGATAAAATATTCACGGCTTGGAGAAGGATATTCGAATCCAACCTTAAAAAAGGCGTTCGATCTGCTTAGGCTTGCCCGAATAATAACAAAAATTTCATCATCCGATCCTTCAGGACTGCCCCTTGGCGCCAGTGCTTTTGCAAAAATTTTCAAGGCATTAATGGTGGATATTGGCCTTATGCGGCATCTTTCCGGGATGCCGATGGATGTTGAATACCAAAAAACCGATCTGTTAAATATTTATCGCGGTGCCATGGCAGAGCAGTATGTCGGGCAGGAAATGATTGTTTCTCAAAATACGGATATCTATTACTGGTCCAGGCGGGCAAAGAGCAGTTCTGCTGAGGTGGATTATCTTTCGGTAGTGAATGGTCACATATTTCCGATAGAGGTGAAAAGCGGATCTTCAGGCAGGCTGAAAAGTATGCACCTGTGTTTGCAAAAATACCCGAATTGCCGGAAAGGTATTGTGTTTTCGGCCCGTCCTTATGCGGATTTGCCTGAACAACATATTATTTTCATACCGTTATATTTCGTTTTTTCAGCTACCCGCACCGGGTCGTATCGGAAAGGAAACAATTGGTACCGAACAATTGACACCGGGTCTTGAATTGTCTTTATCCAAAATCAGGAATTTTTCCATTTCTTAAGTTCCACCGGATATCCTAGTGATGCAAGCAAGCACAGTGTTTTTGCCAGATCGGTAATACCCGATCCTCGCCCGGAAGAAGCATCAACCGCAAGTGCGTAAATGTTCTGATCTTTTAATATGGTTTTAATCAACCCGGTTAAAATGGTACGCGGTCCGACCTCAACAAATATTCTGATTCCGGTTTGATACATGTTTTGAATTTCATCGATAAAATTGACCGGGTTCATCAGGTGATTGCCGAGTATTCTTTTTGCATCTTCTGGAGAATCAGGGTAGGGCGCACCGGTGGTATTGGAATAAACCGGTATTCGGGAATGTGAAAATTCGACAGACGCTATTTTTTTCTTAAACGGTTCCGCCGCATCCTTGATCAGTCTACTATGAAAAGCAGCCGCCACCGGCAAAACCATTGCCCTGATTTTATTGTCCTTGCAAATCGACTTCATCTGTAAAATTGCATCGGTAGACCCGGAAAGGATTCCCTGGTCCGGGCTGTTTCGGTTGGCGAGAATTACATCAACGCCGCTGGATTGAATCAAATCATCAATTCTATCCAAAGGTGCTTTAACCGCCAACATACCACCTTTATCACCGGTTCCGCCAGCTTCAGCCATATATTTTCCCCGGGCCACGGATAAAGAAAAAAATGTTTTTTCGTCAAACCGTTCGGCGGAAAACAGGGCAGTGAGTTCACCATAACTGTGACCGCAGGTGGTGTCCGGTTTTATGCCAAAGCGGTGCAGCACTTTTAACATGGAAACACTGATGGCACCAATTGCCGGTTGAGCGACATCCGTGGATCGCAAGGCGTCTTCGATGCGTACTTTTTCATTCTCCTGACCGGTCAGTTCGGGATAAATAAAATCAGTTAGCTTTCCGGATGCTTCAAATGCAACATTCGCCCCGGCAATGGACTTACGTACCTCGGGAAAACAGTGGAGCAGATCACGTCCCATAAATGTATACTGGCTGCCCTGTCCGGGAAATGCAAAAGCCAGCTTTCCAGGACAGTCAATTTCACCGTAAAAGGCATTTTTAGAACGCCAGCAACCATCTGTATTTATTTCCAGGTCTTCAATTATAGTATCTAATATCTCAACTATGTTTTCCATGTTTTCAACAATCAATAATAATCGGTATGCATTCGTACTTGAAAAATCGTGGCGACTTTTTGCAAAAATTGTTTTTATACTATGTATATCCGAAGAATTTATACATAGGTCATGTAACGCAGATAGTCTTTTTTTTAAATCAGACCGGCTTAAAGCAGATAATGCAATTATTTCAGGAAGCGGCTCCCAGTCTGTTTTAAAATTTTTGTGATTTAAATTTATAATTGAATTATTCTCCATTATTTAAATCCGTTAGATGTATATTTATAAGGTGTTAGTTTAATAATTTGTTAGCGAAAGGATTGCTTCATTTATTCCTCACTCGGAATGATGTACGCAGGAAAAGCAATGAATAGTCCGTTCAGTCGCTGTTTAAAATTTCATTGATTGCCGATAAAGAGAAAGGGGTAAATTTTCCAATATCCGGGGGCAGGGTCAGGCCGCCTGAAAGCATCCCCTGCATTATCCATTGACGACGCATAACAACGCACGCGCCAAAAAGAAGATTCATGGAAACAGTTTCAAAATGTCGCTTTTCCGGGTCTTCTAAAAAAGACCCCTTGGTCCATTCATTAAATGCGCCCATGGACGGGCCGCACCATATTTGATAATCTTTTTTCCGCGATGGTTCATCGTTAATTGCCCATTTTGATGATTTACCAAGATATGAACGAAAAAGAAGAGACATCCGGCGTTTTGGATCTTTTTCAGCCAGTTCAAGCTGGACCGGATCATAGGCGTTAAAAAATTTTTGGGTCCGTTCCCATTCGGAATTAAATGAATTTTGTAATATTTTCTTTTCAACCTCTTTTTTAATATCATCCGGAATTTCTTCGATACTTGAATACGTGCGGTATAGTTCAAAAAGCCTTGCCGCCCGTTGCGGGAACAGGGTGCTACGTTTTAATACCTGGACTTTAATGCCTCTTTCAAACATGTTGGCTGACGGCGCCATGATCACATCCGTCTGAAGTGCCGTTGCCAGCATCTGCTTGACTGTGGAAGATGTTCCCGATTCAATGCATGATTGATTAATAGACCCGGTAAGTACATAATCAGCGCCCATCACAAAGGCTGCTGCAACTGCCTTTGGTGTGGCAATTCCGCCCCCAAGACCGATGCACGGCATGGTGGAATATTTATAAACCTGAAACAACTCATCCCGCAGGTCAATCATTGACGGCAAAAGCGAAATGGCCGCGCGATTGTCCGTATGTCCCCCGGAATCCGCTTCAGCCGTCAGGTCTTCTGCCACCGGAATTTGACCGGCCAGAGACGCTTCTTCTAATGAAATCAGTTGTCGGTCAACAAGCTGTTTGATCATTTTTTCAGGGGGCGGCGATAAAAATTGTTTGGCGATTTCAAGCCGTGAGGTCTTTGCGATGATTTTATTCGGGCAG
>JAGGYV010000320.1 GCA_021162325.1 Desulfobacteraceae bacterium
ATGCGATCTTTGAGCCAGCCGGCCAGATCCGGCCAAACCTCTTCCTGCGCCTCTTTACTCACCACCATTCCCGCATGATCATAATCTTTTGAAAAACCGGTATCTTTGCCCAGCACCATAAACATTTTATCTATACTGCCCAAACGTTTATGTATTTTTCGGCAGCCTATCGGCGGATCATTTTTATCATCAGCCGCCGCATACGTCAAAACCGGCATTTTAATTTTTTCCAGTCCGTCCCAGTATGACACCCCTTCCGAAGTAGTCCACTTGCCACGGAATTTTTTCCATCGAATGGTTTCCATTATGGTTCCGGCAGACTCAATTTCAGGGCCCAGGCCTAATTTAGGCGCCGGAAAATTCCCCATTAACCGCACGAATGCTGACAACGTCCATGCCAACGGCGGAATTTTCAGATACCCATCTCCCATGCTGATCTGGCTCCCAAAAGTGATCAGACTTGAAACCTTATCCGGATTCAGCCAGCCAACTGAAAGCGCGGCAAGTATAAAAAGTCCGCCAAATGAATGCCCGATCCAGAAGGCCGGCGTTTGGGTCATGGCAAACACGGCGTCGGAAATGGCCGGTAAATCATACCGGATCTGATCCTCGGCTGTAATCTGTGCAAAAGACGCCCCCTTGGGCGACAGGCCGTGGCCTCTGAGTTCCGGTATCCATACATCAAATCCCTGATCCGCAAGATAAACGCCCAGGCCGACCCCTTTGTCAGATACCCAGAAACTCCTCATTGAATAGCTTCCGTGAATTAAAATCACCGGAATCGCTAACGATTGCCCGCTTCTCGGTTTAATCCGGCTAAGCGCCAGTCGGGAATTGTCTGCGGTGTCAATATTCCTTAATTCAACTTTAACGCCCCCTAACAGATGGTGCTCCGGTTCTGATATACTTTTGTACTGCTGCAAATCCATATCCACTCTAACTCAAAATGGGATTATTAATTGAAGGGGTGCAAGCCCCCACTTTACTTGACAAGTTCCATTATCAAACTATAATGATTTTTACTACATGTATTATTCTTCAAACAGGCAGTCAATTTATTTTCAAGTCAATGTCTTGTTATTTTTAAGTCAAAGTCTTGAAAAAAGGTTTTAAAAATCTATTTCAGGTCCTATGGTATAAGGAAAATTTAAGATGAGCCATGAAAAAGACTGCACTTGTTTCTTTTGCTCGACCCGGCAGCGTATCGGCTTTATTTCAACCCGCATTGCCGGCACGGACGGTGTATCCCTTGAGACTTTCAAATGGGCCAACGTGCTCGAAAAAAGAGGTCTTAAATGTTTTTATTTTGCCGGAGAACTTGATTCAGCGGCGGAAGTTTCTTTTTTGTCCAAAAAAGCCCACTTCCGTCACCCGGAAATCAGAAAAATTTTCAGGGACTGCTTTGACAAACGAACCCGAAAGCGCTCAACCACCCAAAAGATACAGGAGATAAAAGAAGAAATTAAAGACGACCTATACCAGTTCATCAATAAATTCAATATCAGTCTGCTCATCCCCGAAAACGCGCTAACCATCCCCTTAAATATCCCCCTGGGCCTTGCACTCACAGAAGTCATTGTGGAAACAGGAATGCCGGCCATTGCCCATCACCATGATTTTTTCTGGGAACGGACACATTTTCTGACCAATGCGGCATGGGACTATTTAAATACGGCATTCCCCCCTCATATACCGACAATTCACCATGTGGTCATCAACTCTTCAGCCGATAATCAACTGGGTTTAAGAACCGGCATCTCGTCATCTATCATGCCGAATGTCATGGATTTTGACAATCCGCCGCCCCCGATTGACGAATATGCTGCCGATGTCCGCCAGGCCTTTGGGGTAAAAGACGATGACTATTTTATCCTTCAACCCACCCGGGTCATTAAACGAAAAGGGATTGAACATGCGATTGAGCTGGTGAGCCGGATGGGTCTTAAAGCCAAGCTGATTATATCCCATGCTTCCGGCGACGAAGGACATGATTATGAAAACCGAATCCGGGAATACTCAAAACTTTTAAATGTGGATACCATTTTTGTCTCAAAACGGATTGATGAAAAAAGAGGCCTCACCAAAAAAGGGGAGAAAATATATACACTGGAAGATGTTTATCCCCATGCCGACCTGGTCACCTACCCCTCCAATCTTGAAGGATTCGGTAATGCTTTTTTAGAGGCGATATATTTCTGCAAACCCATTGTCGTAAATACCTATTCCATCTACTCCATTGATATCAAACCAAAAGGCTTCAAAGTCATTGAACTGGATGGTTATGTGACCCAAAAAGCGGTGGAAGAGACAAAAAAAGTATTGAAAAATACCCTGACGTGCGAAAACATGACCCGCCATAATTATAATGTTGCCCGGCGATTTTATTCTTATTCAATTCTTGAACAAAACCTGATAGGCATATTAAACACCATCGCGCCATGCACGGATCACATATTATGACTAAAAATAATACTTGCCAGATAAAACATGCTCGCTGAACTTTCCATTAAAAATTTTGCAATTATTGATGATTTAACCATCCGTTTCTCCGATGGCCTGACCATTTTAAGCGGTGAAACCGGGGCTGGAAAGTCTATCATTATCAATGCAATCAATCTGCTGCTGGGAAGTCGCGCGACATCCAAAATGATTCGCACCGGCGCGGATACGGCTGAAATAGAGGCATTGTTTCATCCCCCGCCATCGAGTTCTGCGATCAAAATACTGAAAGACCAAGGCATTAAATCTTCCGAAGACCTGCTGATTCGACGGATCATATCCAGCAATGACCGTCACAGAGTTTATATCAACGGCCGAATTTCAACCATGCATCTGTTGAACAAAGTAACGGAAAACCTTGCCGCTATATCCGGTCAGCATGAACATCAACTGCTGTTGAATGAATCGCAGCACCTGCTGATCCTTGATCAATTCGGCGGTATTATGCCGCTTCGGGAACAAGTATCTGAAAAATATAATAATATTATTCCACTCATCCAGGAACTGGATCATCTGAAGATGTCCCGGCAGAAACAGTTAGACCAGATTGAACTGCTTGAATTCCAGAAAAAAGAAATTGAAGACGCCGTCATCGTGACCGGTGAAGATGAATCACTTAAAAAAGAACTGGCCCGTATAAAAAACGCGAAAACGCTGTATCAGATCGTTACCGGCGTTTCTGAAACGCTGTATAGCTCAGAGGGCGCAATTGCGGAAAAACTGGGCGTAATCAAGCGGCAGCTTGAAAACGCGGCCGCCATTGACGAAACGTTAGAATCCCCAGCCGCAGAATTAAACGATGCGGCATTTCGTATTGAAGACATTGCCCGGGAACTGAACACCTACATTGACACAATCGCCTTTGATGATCAGCGCCTGGAAGAAATCGAATCCCGCCTGGACCTGCTCAACCGCTTAAAACGTAAATACGCTACTTCCCTTGATGCCGTCCTTCAACACCTGACTACCATTGACAAGGAACTTGCTGAGCATGACACGTTAGATAACAGGATCTTACAAACAGAGCAAAAACTAGATGAAAAGCACAAACAACTGACTGATCTGGCAGCCGGGCTTTGCCAAAAGCGCCAGGCGCTTTCTGTTATTTTATCAAAAAAAGTAGAACAGGAATTAAATGCATTAAAAATGCCGAATACCCGGTTTAAAATTGCTTTTATCCAAACTGCCGCAACACCGAAAACCTCTGCCTACTTAACGGCCAACGGTAAAGTGATTACGGAAACCGGCACGGAACAGGCGCGTTTCATGATTGCACCAAACGTTGGGGAGGAGTTAAAACCGCTATCTAACATTGCATCCGGCGGAGAGCTTTCCCGGGTGATCCTGGCATTAAAATCAATTACCGCAAATGATGCGTCTACTGCCACCATGATTTTTGATGAAGTAGATGCCGGCATCGGCGGCGAAGTCGCAGAAGTGGTCGGTAAAAAATTATCCGATCTTGCAGCAACCAGCCAGGTCATCTGCATCACAC
>JAGGYV010000093.1 GCA_021162325.1 Desulfobacteraceae bacterium
AGCGCTTCGGGCAACGGTGGCGTTAAGTCCGGCAGTGACACTGCCGAAACATCGCTTTCCGAAGAGCCGGAATATCAATTATTGTCGGATGTGCTTCGGTGGTTTGACGGGAAAGAGGTCCCGGCAGATACAACGGTAATGGATTTTGTGAAAAAGACCTTTTTTTATGTCATCCAGTTTGATGCGATTGGGGGCTTTGAATCATCTGACAGTATGAAGAATCTGAATTTGTTTGAAAACAGCGGCGTTTTGGCCTCGGACATGGATATTTATCTGGTTGATTTATGGAAAGACGCGCTGGGATTACCGGAAACAAGCCGATCCGTCAAGGATTTCAACAGTGTTCCGCTCAGACATCTGCTGATGGATGTCGGCGGCAGGGAGGCGACATCCGGGCTCAAAAAACTTTCCAACGGCGTCAACGGTTTTTCATGGGTGGCTGCGGTGAGCGAATACCAGTTAAGTTTAAGCACGCTGAAACCGGACTTTCGGTTTAGACTGGAAACCCTGGCCAGCGGCTATGAACAATCTGATTTTATTTTTATTTTCGCGGATCAATCCGCCAGCTTAAACAGCATTCTTCCCGCAGGATTTCATATTGAAAGTACGGATTACGGCCAACTGGCATGGAACCTTGATGTGTCGGCAAAAACCATTGAAGACAGCCTGATGATAATCGGTCGCAACCTTTTCAACTAAAGTGTCTGGCAGAGTGAATTATCAACCTTTTAGCAAAAACGGGAGAAAACAAATGTCAGATCAACCGCTAAAGATAATGGTCATAGATGATGAGAATATCGTGGGCAAACGACTCAAACCTGCCCTGGAAAAAACAGGAGATATCGTTGAAACCTTTGAGGAAGGCGAAAAAGCGCTGGCCCGCTTTGCCAAAGATCCTTTTGATATTGTCGTGACCGATATCCGTATGGAGAAAATTGACGGGATTGAAATTCTGGAACAGATACTTGCCATATCCGGGCGCACAAAGGTCATCATTATTACCGGTTATGCCACGGTTGAAATCGCCCGGGAAGCGCTGTCAAAAGGTGCTTTTGATTTTATTGCAAAACCGTTCAAACCTTCGGATTTGCGGGCAATTATTGAACGCGCATCCAAAGAATTGAGAGCCTGATGTTTACACAATATTTGCAGATGATGGAGGATCAAAATGTCTAGTCATCCCGAAAACATTGCGAGTTATAATAAGGATTATAATTTCAGGTTCCGATATGAAACACTTCGTTCCCTGCTGAATAAAAACGGCAGCGCGCTTCAGATTTTAAGTGATCTGGAAGCAGACCTGAACCATATGCGTCATTATGATAAACGGATCAAACGTCCGATCCAGCGGCTGATTACCGAATCCCTGCTGATGGCGCAGGAACTGAACCTGATGACCGGAGACCTTTATTCTGACCTTTACGGGGTCATTCTGCAGCTCCGGAATAAAACAGACATACTGTTTTCCGATGATCAGCCGGATGTTGATCAGTCGTTTGTCGTTCGGCTGGACAGCCAGACAGGCCCGGAGCCGTCACTGGTCGGCGGGAAAGCCTTTGGCGTATGGCATCTTGGAAAATTTTTCAAAGACCTGGTTCCACCCGGTTTTGTTGTTACCACCGCCACATATAATCAGATACTTGAAGACAATCAGCTTCATAATCGTATCCGGATACTGTTAAACAACCTGGACGTCACAGAAGACCAGGCGCAGTTCCAATCGAGGACCCAGACCATTCGTCGGCTGATCAGAGGAGCCGCTGTCAGTGAAGAAATCGAAAGCGCCATCAAAGAACAGGCCCTTTTGCTTAACCAGACGCTTGAAAAGTCATTTCCCGGACAATTGTGGGCCGTCCGGTCCTCGGCTGTCTGTGAGGACGGCAAGCATTCGTTTGCCGGTCAGTTTGACAGTGAGCTGCGGATTAAAACCGAAGATCTTGTCAAAGCGTATTTGCATGTGGTTGCGAGCCGGTTTTCAGATCGGGCGGTGAAGTACCGGATACATAATAACTTCAATGAAGTGGATACCCCAATGGCGGTTCTTTTTATGCCCATGGTGGATCCTGTCGCGGCGGGTGTGGTGTACACTTCTAATCTCAAGGATCCGGATTCCGACACCATGGTGATCAGCGCCGTTCCCGGTCTGGCCAACCGGATGGTCAAGGGAGAGGAACAGGCGGATACCTTTATGGTTGTAAAAGGACACTCCCCAGAGATCAGCCAGATGATTCCGGCCGGAACCACTGAAACAATCAAGGATCTGAACTATATCGTCGATGAAAAAATTGTGGAAATTGCGGAAGTTGCTGATCGGGCAGTGGATAAATTCGGACATGAGCTGGATATTGAATGGGCGGTTGATCGAGATGGCAAAGTCCACTTCCTGCAGGCGCGTCAGCTGAACATTGGTGCTGCTGAAGATATGGCAAATGTAAAGGTATCTCAGAGAAAAGATACGCTGCCGATCATCGAGGGCGGGATGACGATATTTCCGGGCCGGGCCGAAGGACCGTTAAGATTCTTAAGCCCCGGTGATGACCTGTCGGGTGTTCCTGATGGTGCCGTTGTGCTCGTGGAGCAGCCCCGTCCGGAGCTGGCATCGATTTTGCCGAAAATTGCCGCATTGCTTGTGATGGAAGGTAATCCGGTCGGTCATCTGGCAACGCTGGTCAGGGAATTTTCTGTTCCCTGCATTTTCAGGCTCGGGGAAAATGCAAAATTACTGATGGGGAAAAATATTATCAGTATGAATGCGACCAAAAGAACCGTATATGCTGGTATCCGCTGGCCCGGTATCCGCGAACGGGTGCTTGCCCGGATCGCCGCCGGAAATCGCCACCAGAAAAAGTCCGGTCCGCTTTACGATCTTGTTCTCGGCTTAAATCTTCTGGATCCGGACGCGTCATCGTTTAAGGCAAAGTCATGCCGATCCGTGCATGATACGCTCCGGTTCATGCACGAGATGTCTGTTCGTTCCATGTTTGGATTCGGGGATAAACAAAGCCGGGCCTGGAACAAAAAAAGCAAAAAACTGCTCACCGGTTTGCCCGTAAAATTCCAGTTGATCGATCTGGATCATTCCGTTGCAGAAAACTCAAAACAGGTCGCTCCGGAAAATGTGGGAAGCGTACCTTTCAAAGCATTGTGGCGGGGTATTTCTGACAGCCGGCTGTTTTGGCCGGAGCGATGGGAAAAAGAGATGCGGGGGATGCCGTCTGATTTCAAGGAAGCGGTTCTTGGCGGAAACAAGGGGCCGAGACGCGCTTCGGATAATAATTATGCCATCGTTGCAAGAGACTACATGAATTTAAATGCCCGGTTCGCTTATCATTATGCGATGGTTGACGCAATGGTCGGTCCGGGAACGGAACACAATCATGTGCACTTCAGGTTCCGGGGCGGTGGGGCTGCTGATGAAAATAAAAAAAGGCGTGCGCGTTTTTTGGAACTGGTTTTGCGCGAATTCGGTTTCGGCGTGGACCGCAGCGGCGACCTCGTGACCGCCTGGTTCCGGCGCTACCCGAAAAAGGATTCCGAAAACGCCCTTGAATTTCTCGGTCGGCTGATTGTCTGTGCCAGACAGCTTGACGCAACCCTCAAAAGTGATGCTGCCATCAAACTGTATGCGGATTATTTTATTAAGGAACAATTTGAGATGTTCGTATAGCCTTCTCGGGAAAAGTTGTTAGAATGGATGCACTGCTACTGTCTCTCCATAACCTAACCCGGATAAACCGGAAAGGTTAAAAGTGAACTAAAGTTTGAAGTGAGCTAAAGTTATGGTTAATGCCTTCGGCATTTTCAATTTTTATTTTAAAAATGATCGCGCTTTTTTGCGCAGTCCATAACTTTAGGCACTTTAGATC
>JAGGYV010000265.1 GCA_021162325.1 Desulfobacteraceae bacterium
AATGGCAGATTATTTAAATATAGCAACCCTTCATCTTGGAATTGCTGCAAGTGTTCTTGACTGCCGAACTTTACTAAGGTTCCAAATTCTTCCATAATATTTCTCGCTCTTGCATATTGCACCGAACATTTATTCACAGATTTTTTTTCACTGATAACTTGAAAAATAATCTATTATCATGTAATGTTGCCTCTATAATTTTTAGCAAGGGGGGCAATCTGTGTCAAGTTCTAAAGAGAAAAAACTACTTGATGAAGTCCGGGATTACATGAGGCTGAAACATTATTCCATTCACACGGAGAGGACTTATTGTGACTGGATTAAACAATTCATCCTTTTTCACCAGATGTCTTCAAGAGATGACCTGAAAAATGGTGAGAAAAAAATCGAAGCGTTTTTAACCCACCTTGCCGTAAAAAAAAATGTTGCTCCCGCCACACAGAATCAGGCCATGAACGCCCTTGTTTTTTTATATAAAAGGGTTCTGAAAACGCCCTTAAAAGAAGAAATCAATGCGGTAAGGGCCCGCAAAAAAACAAATATCCCCGTCGTGATGACTCGCGATGAGAGGTCCGCGATGTTATGAGTGTCATGGACGGCGTGCCTCAGCTTATCGTGAAGCTCCTTTATGGATGTGGGCTGCGTATTATGGAAACGGTCAGGCTCCGAGTTCAGGATATTGATTACAAAATGAAAACGGTCATTGTCCGATCGGGGAAAGGCGCAAAAGACAGGATTACGACTTTTCCGGTGATCATTGTCCCTCTTTTACAAAATCATCTGGCCAAAGTTCATGTTATCCATAATCAGGATATCTCCCAGGGATTCGGAGAGGTTTATTTGCCCTATGCTCTTGAAAGGAAGTATCCCAATGCAAACAAAGAATGGAATTGGCAATACGTGTTTCCCTCCAGAAATCTTTCAACGGATCCAATCACCGGTAAAATCCGCAGACACCATGTTGACCCAAGCGTTGTCAATAAGGCGATTAAGGCGGCTGTTAAAAAAATCGGTTTAAATAAAAGGGCCACATCCCACACATTTCGTCACAGCTTTGCCACCCATCTGCTTGAGAGAGGCACGGATATTCGCACCATTCAATCCCTGCTGGGGCATAAGGATGTCTCCACTATGATTTACACTCACGTTTTACAGCAGGGAGGGCATGGGGTTGTCAGCCCCCTGGATGATTTATAGCCACACGGCAACAGTCCAAACGGCATGGACTTTGATTTTATAAAAAAACCGGTATGGCGGAATAATCACCTCCCGGTAGGGAAGTTCTGGAAATTCCGGTATGATTCTTCCGCGGAATTCCGGGGACTTTACATAATTGATCAACTCGTAAAAAGTCGGATTCCGATGGCAAAGAAAAAAGCTCCACCAAATCTTAAAATTGGCGAGGCGCGTAAATCCTGAGTGATGATTCGTACTTAGCGTACCATGAAGAAACAAAGGATGCAACGCAACAAAGAATTTGGACTTTTTACGAAGCCATCATAATTAATTCGAAATTAATTTCCATTTATTTAAATGTCATGACCTCATCCGAGGGTTTGATCCAATTTTGATAATATTTTGTTCAATCCCATGATACAAATGTCGGCCACGGAACTATTTCCAATGAACTTTCGGCAATTTTCGTTCGGGCAGTCTGTAATATCGGGGTTTGGCATATCCCAGCATCATGGCGTAATGATGGACATGACCTTCGGGTAATCCCACAGCCTCTTGAAGCGATTTATTGGTTTGAAGCCCCATGTGAATAATGCCTGCCCAGCAGGTACCGATTCCTTTGGTTTGCGTTGCCAGCTCCAGGTAGGACAGGGCCAGGCTAACGTCTGCTATGCCGCCAATCGCTGCAGCAGGTGCCGAGGCAATGACCAGGGCAGGGGCATCCCGCAGTACCACATCCATGCCGAAATCCCAGGCCGCAATAATAAGGGGGAAATAGGGCGGGTAGTCTTCATCAGGATTGTTTTTCAGCATATTTTTCATCCCATCCACGGTCAGGTCGGCGATGTCATGGATTTTTTCTTTATCGTTAAACACCGTCCATTCTATAAGTTGGCTGTTGCCGCCCGTGGGGGCATAGCGGGCGATTTCTATCAGGCGCTGAAGTGTTTCTTTTTCAACCGGCTTGTCTTTAAAAAAGCGGACCGAGCGCCGGGACCGGAGAAACTGAACCGCCTGTTCTTCGTTGATGACATTTTCTTTGTTAATGGGCTGGCATGAATCAATGGGTATCTTTTCATGGCTGAGAGCGTCATGCGGACAAACTGCAACGCAATGGCCGCAGAGCAGACAGACCTGTTCCCCGCCGGGCACCAGCTCCGGCAAGCTTTCTTTGTCTTTTTGCCGGATAATGGCCACCGGGCATTCTGCAACGCAGATACCGTCTTTTTTACATTTGCTTTCATCGATAATTAAAAGTCCCATACCACACCCTCTTATTTTTGGTTTGTCTGTTGATGACGGTTATCATCAATGAGACGCGTGTCTATCCTCTTATTCTCTTTTTGATATTTTTTCTGGCAAATGATGTTTTGGGCGATGAGGATTTTAGCGGGAGCAGAAAATAATAGATCAGGACTCACTTTCAGCGTATAGGTATAGTAATCAGATGACACATCGTTTTGTCAGCCTTTTTAATATCTGCATGACAGCCGGTGCATTATCCGCAATATAAATGGACAATACTTCAAGATCGTTTTCGTCAATGTCGATTCTGCTTGTTTCTAGTAACTCAGAAATACAAGTGGCGGCATCCATCATACGATCGTAAGCATCGGCTTCTTTTTTAGTAACATGAGCCATAGATCGCTGCTACTTATCTTTTTTCCCGCGCTGTTTTGGGGTTTCCTTCTGACTCCCGGTCTCTTCTGATGTTTCTTTCGGTTTTTTAATTTCTTCATTCGAAGGAGATACGGACAACGGCCTTACGGTTCTTAGAATCTTAGTGACGTCAGGTCCGTTTTTAGCGAGAAATACAGAGATTGCATTGATGGATTCATCATCCAGTTTGCATTCGAGTTCACCCTTTTTAATAAATTCCGCAAGCTGCTCAGCAGCATCCAGCATTTTATCGTAGGCTTCAGCATCCTTTTTTACAGAAAAGACTTTGTCAAGTTCTATACCATCCCTGACGACAAAAAATTTAGTAATAACAGCCATAATTAAAATTCCTCCTTTTCGACCCTTGCAATTGAATCTTTTTCAACATCCTGCTAAGCGAAGTGCAATAAAAATATTGGACTTTCAAATAATTCATTTATAACCGTTTGAAACACCAGGCAAGTTATTTTTGGTAAAAAGGTGATTCAATCGGTGAACAGTGGGCAGGCATCAGGGGAAAAGATGGGGGTGGAAAAGAAAGAACTGATGAACATCATTAAAAGACAGGTGGAAGGCGGAAGACTGAAGGGGAATCGGAGTGGGGCATTTTTAATCTGGATTTTCGATTTTTCGGGAATGACGGGGAGAAGAAGGGAAAGGATGAAAGTGAAAACGCGGATCAGGTCAGTGCTCTCAGGTTAAAAATTTCTGAAATCGGCATTACGGTGAGTTGTTCGTCAACCGGATACGTATGTTGACCGGGATAGATCACCCATAGATGATCCAGCTTAAGATCATTTAACGCAATCCTCATGGATTTTGTTACAGTAGGTGATTCATTGAATTTAACTTCAAATCCGAAGCGTTGTCCGCGATAATTCAAAAAGAGATCGATTTCCGCTTCAGTGTGAGTTGCCCAGAAATATGGCCGGGTCGGTCTTATCAGGTTTAGAATCTGTTCAATCGCAAAGCCTTCCCAGGATGCACCGATTTGAGGATGGCCGTACAAAGTGTGCATATCCGGCAGATCAAGCAGGCCATGGAGGATTCCTGAGTCGCGGATATAAATTTTTGGGGATTTTACCTGTCTTTTGGATGCATTCTCATACCATGGTTGAAGTTGGCGCACCATAAATGTTCCGGAAAGAATATCAAGATATGAACGAACCGTTTTATCGGATAATCCCATGGCTCGTCCGAGTTTCGATGCATTCCATATTTGCCCGTGATAATGGGCCAGCATGGTCCAGAAACGACGAATAGCAGCAGCCGGTATCGTGATTCCCAGCTGCGGAATGTCACGTTCCAAAAATGTTTTAATAAAATTTTCCCGCCATGCCAGGCTGTCCTTATCGGAATGTCAATCCGAATTTTCGGGTAAATCGGGGGGCATCCATTCCTATATTTCCACACCATACTGGCGACACCAGACGGCCATCAAATCAATATAAGATACATAATCATCATCCGGAAAAAAAGTCGGCTGACGACGGTTGCCTCTCTGGGTGATGTGATGAGGATATCCCGGCGTACCTATTTCGGCAATTTTTGGCATGCAGGTTTATTTATTAGAAATCGGGTAAAAGTCACTAAATAGTGGCCGAACGAAAACCTCGATTTCTCGAAGGTTGGGTAGAGCCCACTCTGACATGTTGGGTTTCGCTACGCTCTACCCAACCTACGAAAGTCACCGTTTAGCCAAGTTTAGATTCTAAAGGGCGAAACCCAACAAATTATTTCCGGCGGGTTTCCATTCAACCACTAAACAGGTATGGATCCCTCCCCCCCGATTTTGGTTCGACATGAATTCGCAGGCCAGACCGTTTTTGACTTTTACATTTGTTTCATCTACTCTGGCTCAGTATTAATAAATCGGATATCATTTTTAACTTCATTTTAATAATCAAGCTGGCAAGAATCAATGAACGAAAAATATATGCAATACGATGATGAGCAGGATGAATTATTCGAGGATGAACTTTTTCTTGATTACCACAAAAACCGACCCGGCAGCGGGTTTAACTATGTCATTGATGATGTCGTAAAAATTTATCCAAACGCCGTGCTTGTCGGTGCCATTGCCGCATCAAAATATATTCGACCGCCGATCCGGCCGCGGGTGACATATGATGTGGATATTTTATTGTCAGAAACTGATTTTGAGGCTTTTCTTTCAGATGACCTGCCAGAAGATTCTTTGAAAAATATGGAAAAATATTTCACGGATTCAGACACTGTAAACCACAGCCTGCAACATAAAAGCACCGGCATTTATGTTGATTTTTTATCCACTGAAAGCACGCCGCTGAAGAAAAAATTAATTCGGCACATTCTGGAAAACAGAAAAAAAACAACAAATAAATTAAGGCTTGGTAATTCAACTATTAATATTGTAAAACCCGAATATTTAATCGCATTAAAATTGAACCGGTATTACAAAATCCCTCGGACAGAAAAAGGATTATGCGACCGCCTGGATATTACCAAAATTTTAAAAACATTAATTTCAAATTCCATATTGTTTAGTTTCAGTGGCGCGAAGGAATTCATGAATAAGCAGGAAATTGCCTGTTTTAAAAAAATTTATGACGATGTCGAATTTGAAATAAACGCGGAGAAAAAGCTTCAAAAGGATTTGTACTGGCAATCCATGTATATTATCGATTTTGAAGCATCTGGCCTTGGCAAGGCGTCTTATCCGATTGAAGTGGCCTGGGGAGACGGCAGGCACCCCATAACTTCATTTTTGTTGAATCCCGAGTGCATGGATGGCTGGACGGACTGGGATCCCAGAAGTATAGAATTCCATGGCATACCCAGAGATAAATTAATCAAAAAAGGGGAGGATCCAAAGCGTATCGCTGAAATTATGGTAAAGGAGCTGGCCGGAAAAATATTATATTCGGATGAACCGAGATACGACAATATGTGGAAAGACCGGCTGCTCAAAGATTCCGGTTATGACCCCGGATTGATCCGGATTAAAAACTTAAAATATTTTTTAAACAAGATGATTAAAGCCATATCCCCTAAGATGAAGTTTACGGATCTTCTTGAAGAATTTTCAGCAAAAACCAAAACCCCACATAGAGCCGGGCCGGATGTCTCCTGGCTGTTTGAGTTTGTGGATTTTGTGAGAAATACAGTTTTTGATTTCGGGCCTTAGGGTTCGGAAATAAATAAGTCATCGAATTTGGCGCTGGAATTTTTTTCGTCTTCAAGGCGCTTTGCCGAGAGCATAGCTGGCTATTTGACCGACAAAGCAACACAGAAGACGGGAAAAATAAT
>JAGGYV010000084.1 GCA_021162325.1 Desulfobacteraceae bacterium
CTGTCGTTCCATTTCATGCGCTTTTTCCAGAACATCCATCACAATAAATGAGGTCATCTCAGCAGCGCGTTTTGCAATCATTTGTTTATCCTGTTTTATTTTATCATACAGTGGTGACCTGTCACCATGAAAAGTTTCCAAATAAGTAAATTTTAAAAGCATTATCTCCCGCAGAGGCGCAGGGACGCTGAGAAATAATTTCTCTGCGTCCCTGCGCCTCTGCGGGGAAAAATTGTTTATGCGCATGGATTCACTTATTAATGGATACCGCGTCATAAAAAGGCGTTGCATAACTTCCAAATAACTCATTCATAAACATTTGAAATGATTGATAAGTTATCCTCTCATACAGTGGTGACCTGTCACCATGAAAAGCTTTTTACGAGTTTGTCACTTTTTGGCCATTGAATTAAATTTAATCTTCTTTGAATTTTAATTTTTTGTCAATATTTTGGATTTTAATGAATTTCAGTGGGATAGATTTTTTCTCCATATAAATAAAATCAATCGAGAATATCCCTTGAAGTTCAAAGCCCCTGTTGATATGAACGATTTTATTGTGTTTTGTGGGCACAGGCGGTTGTACCGATGTGTTCAGTCAATATAGGCGTTTAACGGATACGAGAAAAAAAGAAATGATTTTTCAAACAATATATAAAGAACTGCCGTCCGTTGTTTCATTCGGCTTTAACAGTATGAATCGCATCCGCCAGACAGCCACCGCCCTGGGTAAGTCAGGGATGGAATGGGTGTTTGACGGTCAGCCATCCCCGCCGGTTTTGATGCGGAAAACATTTGAGCGGTTAGGGGCGACCTATATCAAGCTGGGCCAGTTGATTGCCAGCTCGCCATCCCTTTTTCCGGAAGAATATGTGAAGGAATTTCATCGATGCCTGGACCAGACAGAATCAGTGCCGTTTAATCAGATGCAGAAAATTTTAAAAAACGAGCTGGGTTCCGGATATATGGGAGAAATTTTTGATGAGATTGATCCGGTTCCCCTGGCATCCGCCTCCATTGCCCAGGTCTATGCGGCCACGCTGACCAGTGGAGAAGATGTGGTTATTAAGATTCAGCGCCCCGGGGTTAAAAACATTCTCACAACGGATCTGAATTTTCTGTATTATTCTGCGGTGGTTCTTGAACGTCTGGTCCCGCGGCTCCAGCATGTTTCTCTGGCAGGTATTTTATCTGAGATTCGCCGTACTGTTTTTGAAGAGTGCGATTTCATCAAAGAAGCGGAGAATATTAAAATTTTTTCAGAGTTCCTAAAAGAATCCGGCAATACGCGGGTGGTAACACCCCGTGTGTATCCCCATGCATCATCCAAACGCGTGATGACCATGGAACGACTTTACGGCATCCCTTTAACGGATCGGGAGCAGTTTTTAAAATCAACCGATCAGCCGCAAATGATCATAGGGGCTGCTTTTGAAACCTGGCTGGCCAGTATCGCAGGATGCGAACTGTTCCATGCGGATTTGCATGCCGGAAATCTTTTGATTTTAGAAGACGGGCGGGTCGGTTTTATTGATTTTGGCATCGTGGGGCGTATTTCGGAAAAAACCCAGGAAGGTGTCATGTCGTTGATCCAGGGCATGATGAGCAAAGATTATATGACCATTGCCGAATCCATGCTGATCATCGGCATGACCCGGAACAATGTGGAGGTACAAAGGCTGGCAAAGGATCTGGAAGATTTTTATAACAATAGTGAGGCCCTGCCAGAAGATCGTTTTTCAGTTAATCCGGAACACCCGGCTTGTGTGCCGGATTTGGACGAACCGGAACAGATCTTGTTGGAAATGGTCAGGATCGCGGAAACCCACGGCATTCGTTTCCCGCGGGAGTTCACCCTTTTATTGAAGCAGTTTCTGTATTTTGACAGTTATGGAGATATCCTTTTTGATATGGATATAATGATGGACGGCATGATGCCGGACATAGAGGCTTTACAAAAGAAGCTGGAGTGGCTGGAATAATGGTCGTCGCCATTAAAATACAGCCGTGATTATGAACATGATGACTTTGAAGAGCGGTTTTATATGAGCATATGAACATAAAAAGCCTTGACATGGAAATTTTATTGTTGGTATTTAATTCGATTCTGAAGCGTGTCTTTTTTAACTATTTAAAAGTTTTTCATGGTGACGTGTCATCACTGCATGGAGAAATAATTTGTCAGTCATTTCAAGATTTTATGATTAAGTTAGGCGGAAGGTAAATTGATATGAAAAAAAGAAAAATTTTATTGGAAATCGTTTTAACATTTACAACGCTTTTGTTTACCACGGCTTCTGCCTGGGCCAGTGGTGGAGATGTCGTCCACGCTGCTGTTGATTTAACATCAACTATTTACGGTTATCTGGGTGTTTTCTTATTTGTTGCAGCCTATTGTCTGGTACCGCTGGAAAATAATATCCACCTCAGAAAAAGCAAGCCGGTGATGTTTGCCGCCGGTGTTATCTGGGTCCTTGTGGCGATTGCGTATTTGAAAATCGGGGACACGCATACCGCGCATGAGGCCATTAAACACAACCTGTTGGAATATGCCGAATTATTGCTTTTCCTGCTTTCCGCCATGACCTATATTAATGCCATGGAAGAGAGAAATGTCTTTCAAGCATTAAGGGCGCTTCTGGTTTCCAAGGGGTTTTCACTGCGCATGATTTTCTGGATTACCGGAGTGCTGGCTTTTTTTATTTCACCCATTGCGGACAATCTGACCACCGCCCTTTTGATGGGAGCGGTCGTGATGGCAGTTGGCGGAGACAACAAGAAATTTGTGGTCCTGGCCTGCATCAATGTCGTTGTTGCGGCAAATGCCGGGGGCGCGTTTTCCCCGTTTGGCGATATCACCACGCTGATGGTCTGGCAAAAGGAAAAGGTCGATTTCCTTCAATTCTTTAATATTTTTATTCCATCCGTTGTCAACTGGCTGGTGCCGGCCATTATCATGAATTTTGCCGTCTCCAAGGATGCCCCCAAGGTTCTGGATGAGCAGGTTATAATGAAATACGGTGCCTGGGTAATCATGGGTCTTTTTTTGGCGACCATCATAACGGCAGTTTCCTTTCACAATTTTTTACATTTGCCGCCGGCTGCCGGAATGATGCTGGGCCTGTCCTATCTGGGTCTATTTTCCTACCATATCAAACGGCATGAAGGCCGGTCGGAACATTATGATGATGTTATGGGGGCTAGCGAACCCAAACTCATCGCCCCCATATCTACGATTGCAAAAAGTAAAAAGAAACTGGAAAAAATTATTGATACCATTGGTCAACCCACGTTTGCCATTGATTTGAATCATACCATTACTCACTGGAACCATGCCATGGAAACGCTGACAGGCATTAAGACGGCAGATGCCATCGGAACCAAGAATCACTGGCGGCCTTTTCATGAGAAAGAGTGCCCGTTAATGGTGGACCTGATTGTAAACAACGAGTCGGATCAGGTCGTTAAAAAATATTATAAAGGCCAATCCCGAAAAAGTGATTATGTTGAGGACGCCTTTGACGCAATCGGTTTTTTCCCTAATCTTGGCGAGGAAGGCAAATGGCTTATTTTTTCCGCTGCGCCGCTGTTGGATGTTGACGGCAATGTGATTGGTGCAGTGGAAGTATTGCAGGATTTTACCGAACAAAAGGAAACTGCCAAGCATTTTGATATTATGAAAAATGTTTCCCGTGCGGAATGGGACACCCTGCTGTTTTTTTACGGCGTGATCCTCTGTGTCGGCGGTCTTTCCCAGTTCGGTTACCTGAATATGATATCCAGCTATTTGTACACGGACCTTGGGGCAACATTTGCAAACATTATGGTCGGCATATTTTCTGCAGTTGTGGATAATATTCCGGTCATGTTTGCGGTGCTGACCATGGACCCACCCATGCCGGTGGGGCAGTGGTTGCTGGCGACGTTGACGGCCGGAGTGGGCGGGAGCCTTCTGTCCATTGGATCGGCGGCTGGTGTGGCATTGATGGGAACGGCCAGAGGCACTTACACGTTTGGCGCGCATTTAAAATGGACGCCGGTTATCGCTCTGGGATATGCTGCCAGTATCCTGTGCCATCTGTTTATTAACGCACGGTTTATGTAGACGTGTCAAAATCAAAACCGGTCGCCGGGTTTTTGATCTGGTTCATTCTAAAATAAAAAATAAAAAATCGGGGCACACCTATGTTGTGCCCCGGTTTTATTTTGCCTTGACACCAGTGATATTTTTGAGTAGCCTGTAAATATCATGGTTAAAAAACGCAATTTGGAAAACAAAATCAACCGGCTGTTGGAGATGTTTCCAGTGGTGGCTGTTATTGGCCCCCGGCAGTGCGGTAAATCGACAATAGTTCGCCGATTACGACCGGACTGGAAATATTATGATTTGGAAAGTCCGGAGGATTATCAATTAATCACCTCTGATCCTGCGGCATTTCTATCCCTTAACCCGGAGCGGGTAATCATTGATGAGGCCCAGCAATACCCGGAATTATTTAAGGCTTTAAGAGGGGTCATTGATTCCAAAAGACAGCAAAAAGGCAGATTTCTGCTCACCGGTTCCAGTTCGCCGGAGATTGTCAAGGGGATAACCGAAAGCCTGGCCGGCCGCATCGCCACGGTGGAGCTATGGCCCTTTACCCAGAACGAATTCTATGAACGTCCGCCTTCACGTCTCTATGAGATGATTGTCCATGAGACGGAGACGAAGACGAAGACGACCGTGGCAAAGGACTTTCTGGCGTTGCAACCCTCTGTCACTATCGGGCAAAGCATGGATGTCTGGTTTATGGGCGGGTTCCCCGATCCGTTGACCGAGAGCGCAAAGGGGAACGGCACCTTTTATAATCAATGGATGGAAAACTATATGATTGATTATATCGGCCGTGACATCAGAACATTTTTTCCCCGGTTGAATATTCATAACTTCAGGCGATTTCTTACCTTGTTGGCCCAATATTCAGGGCATCAGCTCAATATGAGCGACATGGCCAGGGCGCTGGAGATCAGTGTTTCAACGGTAAAGGATTATCTGGACATTATTCACCAGACGTTTTTATGGCGAAACCTGCCCCCTTATACCGGCAACCGGCTTAAGCGGGTGCAAAAGGCGAAAAAGGGATTTTTTCGTGATCCGGGCCTGCTTCATTATTTTCTTAAAATCAGTGATCTTGACAGGCTGCTTATTCATCCGGTGGCTGGTTTTTCCTTTGAGAGTTTTGTTATTGAAGAAATAATTCGTGGTCTGCAGGCAACCATGGCAACCCGGCTGGATTTTTTTTATTTCAGAACCGTCAATCAATCAGAGGTTGATCTGGTGATTGATGGACCGTTTGGTACCATTCCCATAGAGATAAAACTCAATTCAGTGGTAAAACGAATTTCATTGCGCGGTCTGGAACGGTTTTTGACCGGTCAGAAAGGGTTTGGCATTCTGATTAACAGAGGCAAACGGCCGGAGCTGCTCACTGAAAGAATTATTCAGATTCCCGTTAATTATATTTGAGTATGTATAGAAAAAGAAAATTCTGAGTTATGATAGTCTCGTAAAAAGTCGAATTCCGACGGCAAAGTATAAAAGTTCACCAATCTCATAAAATTGGCAAGGCGCGTAAATCCTGAGTGATGATTCGTACTTATCGTACTTTGAAGAAACGAAGGATGCAGCGCAACGCAGAAGTTGGACTTTTTACGAAGCCGTCAGTTATAACGTTGCAAGCTGTTCAAGGGTCTGATCATAACTGCCGATAACATTTTCCCATAAAAAAGATTTCATTTTCAGAACCAGCCTGTTCCGGGTTTCCTCATACGCCTTCACATTTGAAAGTATCAGGGCCAGCTTTTCAGTTAAATCGTATTTATTCTTGTACAGAAATTGATCATGGAATTCTTTGGGAAGTATCTCCGGATATACCAGTCGATTTGGAAGCAGCGGGATACAGCCCATGATCATGGCTTCAATCACGGACATGCCGAAATTTTCCTGAATAGCCGTGCTGATGACAAGGGTTCCTTGTTTCAGCCAGTTGATGTATTCTGTTCTGGAAGGGACATATCCGAAGGCAACGATTTTGTCTTTGAACGTTTTTTTGGCATGGATAAACTCATCCGGGATTTTGCCGAAATTTTCACCCATGAGCGCCAGTCGAAAATTAAATCCCTGATCCTGCAGCTTTTCAAGGACATTGAAAAACAGCTGATGGTTTTTATCAAATCCCCAGCGATGGTTCCAAACGATCAGCGGCGGATCTGTTTGCTTCCGGGATTCAACTTCAGTGATCAGCGGAAGGGTAATGCCGGGATGCAGGACAGTTGATTTTTGGCGGATTTTTTCGGCAATCCCTTTGGGGGTAAAATCACGTCCTCTGTTTAAAAATTCGGGTACGGCTTTTAAAAAGGCCTCTTGATGTATTTTTGAATTAAACAGCACCCTATCCGCCGCAAGTGCGGTGGTAATGTTTATCATGCCGAGCATAAACACGCTTTTATCCCCGACCGGCTGGGGGTATGTCATCTGGTTTTCATGAAAATAGATCATGACCGGCGGGCATTTTTTACCCACAAGGGCCTTGAAATCGGCCAGGTTAAATAAGTCGGTAACGATTACCCCGTCATATTCGTCATATTTATTATATTTCTCAGGGTCCGGAATATTTTCTGCCATATAAAGCGCCGCCCCGAGCATGCGCCAGCGATAGTTTTCGCCGGGCATTTCAATGATATCAATTTCATGAGCGGAATGGTTGGCCAGTCCCTTTGCAAAAAGGGCATGGGAACCGATGGAAAATGATTCAATAAATAAAAATTTCATTTTTTTTATCGGGTTGGGGGTTTTGTATAAACTTTTAATAAATCCGAGAAAGCGCTTCTGGATTCCCGCCTTCGCGGGAATGACGATTCGAATAAAATGGTTTTCGCCCGTCATTCCCGAGTAGTCGGGAATCCAGTGGCCTTTTAACGGGTAATCGATTAATTTTAAACCAACTTAATAGAAGTGGATAACCAAGTTATTTTTTTTTAGGCTTTTTCTTTTTGCGCTTTGGCCGGTTTTCAAAAGTTTCAATCAATGCCTGGATATCGTCTACGGCTGCGGTTGTTTCAATGGTATGGGTGTAATCGGCTTTACTGGTTTTCATTACTTCAATTTCTTTGTTTAAGAATGCCTGGATTTCAGATAGGCGATCTTTTTCCTCGGTACTACAGAATGAAACGGCAATCCCTTTATTCACTCCCCGGCCGGTTCGACCCACGCGATGGACATAGTTTTCCGCCTTGTCCGGCAAATCATAATTGATGACATAATTGACATCCACAATATCAATGCCTCGGGCGCTGACATCCGTGGCAATCAGGAGATTGAAATCGCCGTTTTTGAATTTCTGCATCACTTTCGAGCGTTCGTCCTGTTCTTTTTCTCCATGAATGGTAAACGATTCTATCTGAACCCGCTCCATTGCCTTTGCCACGCGTTCGGCACGCACCCGGGTGCGGACAAACACGATGATCTTGCTATCCGGATGGTCTTTGATAAATTTTTCCAGAAAAAAACGCTTGTCATCCATCTCCACAAACATCACAAAATGGGAAACATTCTTAGACACCGGGTCGTCCGGAGATATCTGGATGCGGATGGCGGACGTTTTTACCTGGGAAAACGCCAGTTTTTTGATTTCCTTGTTAATGGTGGCTGAAAAAAACAGGGTCTGATGTTTGCGGGTGAGCATTTTTTTTACATAGGTGATGTCTTTGATAAACCCCAGATCCAGCATGTGATCTGCTTCATCTAAAATAAGGGTATCCACACTTTTCAAGCGTATATATCCCTGGCTGATCAGGTCAAACATGCGTCCCGGGGTTGCCACAAGAATATCAATGCCGTCCTGAAGTTTTTTGATCTGGCTATCCTGTTCCACGCCGCCATAAACAGTAAACGCTTTGGCCTTGGTATGCCGGGCCAGAGAATTAAACACATCGCCGATCTGCATTGCCAGTTCCCGGGTCGGGACCATGACAATGCATTTGATGCCGTAAGATCGTTTACTGCTCTTGTTTGTGTGAATTTTGTTAATAACAGGAATGGCGAATGCCGCTGTTTTACCGGTACCCGTCTGGGCGATGGCCAGCACGTCCTCGCCTTTCATGATCGACGGGATGGATTTGTACTGAATATCCGTGGGCCGTTTAAAACCGAGCTGGACCAGATTGTTTTTTATTTCTTCTGCAATATAGTAATTTTCAAATTTCATGGGGTCTCAACTTTTTTGTAAAATAAACATGATGATGTCGTTAGATTTTTAAATACAATTATAGAACGCGTAATACAACCGTAAAGGATGAAAGGTCGTTTGATTTTGTTTAACCAACGTGTCGGGTCGAGTTGCAAAACGCTCACGCAGTTCTTGGGGCACTGGAAAAATTAATATACCGTCAATTGCACGGAAGTTTACGCTAAGCTTGATAACAATAACAATAAATATGAAAAACCATTGACAAAAACCATAATGGTTGTATAGTGAATGCTAACGTAAGGAGGTGCAAAATGCAAACCATCACTGTGAAAAATATACCGTCTGATATTCATCAATCATTAAAAAATATTGCAAAATTAAATCATCGCAGCCTGAATAATGAGATTATTTATTGTTTGGAAAAATATACGAAAATATCAAAAGTTGATCCTGCTGTGCTTATAAATAAAGCCCGGCAGGTCCGCTTCGGGATCAGTCACAAATTTACTGATGAAGAAATCCAGGATGCTAAAAACGAAGGTAGAAAATGATCGTCGTCGATACAAACATCCTTGTATATCTGTGGTTGCCCGGTGCTTATACTGAACAGGCGGAAAAGTTGTTTGAAAATGACAGCCACTGGGTTAGTCCCACCCTGTGGAGATCTGAGTATCGAAATGTCGTCGCCTCTTTTTATAGAAAAGGGCTATTGTTATATGAAGAGGCTATTGAAGTAATACTTAATACAGAAGATCAGATGGCTCACTCTGAATATGCTGTAAATTCAGTAAGGGTTATGGAGAAAGTCAAAGAATCAAAATGTACGGCATATGATTGTGAATATGTCGTATTAGCGGAAGTGCTTAAAAGTAATCTGATAACCAAAGATAAAGAAATACTGAAATATTTTCCTGATATTGCTATAGATTTAGAAGCGTTTGTGTGACCGGTTATTTTTCATGTTCGCATTTGGAATTGGCGGGCGTCTTACGCACTCTTATTTTATTTATTTGCCGATAAAGGCTTTAAATAATCACCGAAGGGTCGGCCATCGTTCCGGCTCTTGCATTTTGATTTTCATTTTTTCTCATCCTTAAATTTCTTGTTGTCCATGATTTGTATCGGTGTTATAGGTATTTGCTTAAAACATTTAAGTTTTTATTGATGAATAAATTATAAATTATATCAAAAATTAATAATGGAGGGAAACAATGAGTGTGACAAATTTATATAAAGACGCAGGGGATAAACCAATTATTTCGTTTGAATTTTTCCGGGCTAAAACAGAAAAAGCAGCAGAAAATCTTGAAAAGGTCCTTGATCTGCTGTCTGACACCAAACATGATTATATGTCAGTGACGTTTGGCGCCGGGGGCTCAACCCGTGAAGGGTCCTATGAATTGATTGATAAACTCAAAAACGATCGCGGCCTCAATGTGGTTGCCTATATCGCCGGTGTGGGTATGGGACCGGATGATCTGACAGAAGTGTTGGATAAATTTAAAAATAAGGGAATTGAAACGGTTTTTGTGATTCAGGGGGATGAGCCCCAGGGTGATGTTGCCTTTAAACCCCATACGGACGCATTGGCCCATGCGTCGGATCTTTTGGCATTTATCAACGACCGATATGATTTTGGCCTGGGAGCAGCCGGTTATCCCGAAGGACATATCAATGCTGAAAGTCTGGAAAAGGATATTGAATACGCTAAATTGAAACAGGATAATGGGGCGAAATATATTGTGGCCCAGTATTTTTATGATAATCAATTCTATTATGATTATGTTGACAAGTGCCGGGCGATCGGAATCACCATTCCCATTATTCCGGGTATTATGCCGATTTATACGGTCAAACTTCTTGAAATGCTGACCAGTGTTTGTGGATCATCCATTCCGGATGGTGTCCGAAAAAGATTGGACAGCATTTCGGCGGATGATAAATCCGGGGTCGTTGAGTACGGCATCGAACTGGCGACACAGCAATGCCGGGAGTTGCTGAAACACGGTGTTCCGGGACTTCATTTTTATACAATGAATCGTGGGAAATCCGTGAATGCCATTGTCACGACGCTCCAGAGCGAAGGGCTGTTGTAAACGAATATTGATGGCTTCGTAAAAAGTCCAAATTCTTTGTTGCGCTGCATCCTTCGTCTCTTCAAAGTACGCTAAGTACGAATCATCACTCAGGATTTGCGCGCCTCGCCAATTTTAAAATTTGGTGGAACTTTTTTCTTTGCCATCGGAATCCGACTTTTTACGAGTTTGTCAATATTGAGGTACGCCATTTTTTTGCCACAGGACACAGAGAAAATTAAAATTTAATATTTTTGATCATTCCTTAATTTTTGTGGTATATGCCGCCTCCTGCCGGTTTTAATTTTTCTTGACAACCGGATCATATTTTACAACATATAAAAATGTTAGGGGTGTTGACATCAACTGAGAACCCGGATTTCGGGTAACCCTTAGAACCTGATCAGGTTAATACCTGCGAAGGGAAACGATGATTTTTTATGGAAAAAATGGGTTGCTCCATATATTGACCGTTTCCCTTTGCCGGGAAACGGTTTTTTTATTTTTAGGCGTTCGGTTTGTATGTAACTATATAATTTAATGAAAAATAACTATTAATTAAAGGAGCAATTCAATGGCATTGGATGAAATCATTATCACAAAAGCAATTATCGATCGATACTATGAAAAATTAATCAATAATCTTGAAACAGACGTCGCCATTGTCGGCGGCGGTCCTTCAGGCCTGGTCGCCGGGTACTTTCTTGCGAAAGCCGGTAAAAAAGTGGTAATGTACGAACGAAAATTAAGTATCGGCGGCGGCATGTGGGGCGGCGGTATGACGTATAATGAAATCGTTGTGCAAAAAGATGCGATTCATATTTTAGAAACATTCGGCATTCGGTACAGGGAATTTGAGAAAAATTATTATACTGCCGACGCTGTTGAAGCCATCACAACACTGACGTCAAAAGCGATCCAGGCAGGGCTTACCATATTTAATTGTGTGTCCGTAGAAGATGTGATGATGCGGTCGGAAGGGATTACCGGGCTGGTTATTAACTGGTCTCCGGTGGAAATGGCGGGCCTGCATATTGATCCGTTGACCGTCCGGTCCAAGTTTGTGGTGGATGCCACGGGTCATGCCACGGAAGTCGTGAAGGTGGTGGTCCGTAAAGTGCCGGGAAAACTGATGACGGAAAGCGGCAAGATTGAAGGCGAAAAGTCCATGTGGGCGGATCATGCGGAAAATCTGACCATCGACAATACCCGTGAAGTTTTTCCCGGACTTTATGTGACCGGGATGGCGGCCAATGCAACCGCCGGCGGACCGAGAATGGGCCCGATATTCGGCGGGATGCTGCTTTCCGGAGAAAAGGTGGCCGGAGAGCTGGCCGGCCGCTTATAATGATTCGTTTTTTGTAAAAAAAGCGAATTAGCCATATGCGTAGGGGAGGGGTTTATCCCCTCACGTTATGGGTCGTCCTTTTGTGGGAGGGGATAAACCCCTCCCCTACATTGAAACTTCTTAAATAAATGGTATTGACACCGGAATTTTTATTACTAACAAGTTCGTGAATTTTAAATTTGGCGCTTTTTAATTTGCCATTAACGAGATTTTAACGGAATATAATTATTTATTGATAGAGTGGCACAAAATACAATGGAAAGCTTTCAAATAACTTCATAAGTGCCGATAAAATAAATTGTAGGTCGGGATTCTTGCCCGACTAATGGAATATGCCAATCATCAGATTTGGGTGCCGGGTAAGAAACCCGGCCTACATGAAAAAACAGGTTATATATTATGACACAACTCGAAGAAGCCAGAAATGGGAACATAACCGAGGCCATGGCCCAGGTGGCGGATTATGAAGATACGCCGGCAGAGGAA
The DNA here is from genome assembly GCA_021162325.1 of Desulfobacteraceae bacterium. GTDB lineage: Bacteria > Desulfobacterota > Desulfobacteria > Desulfobacterales > Desulfosalsimonadaceae > SURF-3. Next base: position 12,138 of record JAGGYV010000084.1, read on the forward strand.
ATTCGCCAGCGGGTCGC
>JAGGYV010000055.1 GCA_021162325.1 Desulfobacteraceae bacterium
GAAGTCAGAAGCAATTTAGCAGAGTATGATGTGATGTAACGTTGGAAGGCCTGTTTTGGAGGTTAAGGGATTTTTATATTTTTTTCTTGACTATACTTATCATGGATGTCCCCGGAATTTCGGAATTTGATATTTCCGCACCTGGTTAAAAACATTAACGTATTGGAGGATTAAATATGTCATTAACAGAATTCAAAATGGATGACAACGTGGCGGTTGTTACTTTAAATAGCGGAGAGAATCGCTTTAACCCTGAATTTTTAGATGCTTTTTTAAACATTCTGGATGAAGTCGAGAACAACAAAGACGCCAATGCATTAATTGTTCAATCCGCACATGAAAAAATATTTTCAAACGGGATCGATCTGGACTGGCTGCTGCCCTATGTTCAAAGCAAAGATATTGATACGTGTAAGGCTTTTTTTTACAAACTCAATGATTTGTTCAAACGCGTGTTAATGTATTCCATGCCGACCATAGCTGCTATTACAGGTCATTGCTTTGCGGGCGGTGCCATTTTGTCCTGCGCTTTTGATTACAGATATATGCGCACAGGCAGAGGATTTTTTTGTTTTCCGGAAGTGGATCTTGGCATCCCGTTTTTACCGGGAATGACCGCTCTTTTAAAAAAATCGATCCCCATGCACATGGTCGTGGATATGCAGCTCACGGGCATGAGACTGACGGCCGAAGAATGTGAAAAAAACCACATCATCAAAAAAGCCTGTCCTTTGGAAGAATTACTGCCGGAAGCAATCGGGTTTGCCAAGACACTCAATAAACGACGACCGGTTATCCAGGAATTAAAAAATGTTCTGTATAAAGATATCGTCCACGCGATAACGGTTGAAGATATCCCGATTATTGAATCCGGAAGGTTGAGAGTTTAATTGAATTTTTTTACCTGCTTTTTTTAGCGGTAAGAAAAGTAGCAAAAGAAACCGCCCTGCAGCACGTTCCTTCAATCCACAGACTGTGCTGCAATGGGGTTCCCCCGGCGTTCAAGGGTGACACTCACAAATTTTGCCAGTGCGCGCAGCGCAGAAGGGGTTCTTCATGTGACAAATATTCGAGGTTAGTGACATTCCCTTTTGTTCCTTCGAAACACGGGCAACGAGTTGCCCGTGCCACCCAAGACTATTTTTTAAAAGTTACCTGTTCTGCCGGAAAACGAAATAAAAGGATGAGATATTTATGCCGGTGGGATGCCCATTGCGATGCGGCCCTGGCCTGATTCTTTCCGTGGATCACGGGGGCAAACTGCTTGAGCGGCTGAAGGTCAAAGAATCACTTTATTCCGATGAACTGGATTGGCCAACAAATCCCGGCATTTCACTTTTACCAGCGACCAAAAAACTTAAACTGGCTGACCCCGCCACGGAAAGCATCAGGTCAGGGATAACCGCAGTGCAGGGTGGGTTCTTTTGTTACTTTTCTTGCCCATCAAGAAAAGTAAAATAGAAAAAGCATATTAATCAAGTATGTTATCAGAATGTAATTATCATTGATAATTAAGTAAGCTGTCCCCGGAATTCATAGCCGTTTTATAAAAAGCGTTACCGAGAATGGATCTTCCCGCTGTTCCTTGCAATCTGGGGACTGAGTGATCGGCACAAACCGAGATACTTCCATTATACTGTTTCGAGGCCAGCGGGTTACCCAAATTTAAACTTCTGAGACGGTTCTCTTATTTTTTTAAGATGGCCTGATACTGCAAATGGATGTCTGGTCAAAAGATTCAATTCTTTTTGGCATTATCTACTGGGCAAGAACCAGGTACGAGGTAATTGCGAAGTCAGAAGCAATTTAGCAGAGTATGATGTGATGTAACGTTGGAAGGCCTGTTCGGGAGGTTAAGGAATTTCTATATTTTTTTCTTGACTATACTTATTATGGATGTCCCTATAATTCAGGGACGATTATATTAATAATGGTGTAAGAGTCCTTCCGGTACAGGCTTTGTGTCAAGAGTTAGGGATTCCGTAAATAATCGGGGTAATCAGGGGACAAACACCTTAATTATTAATTTTTTAATTAATGATGTATAGTGTCCCTATAATTAAGGATCGACAGCACCTAACAGATTGTAAACCGAGGCGTTAAAAGAAGAAGAAGTAATACCTAAAGCCTTGCATTTAAAGGGCTTGCAGTCTAATTCATAATTCAAGACCCGGTACCGTTTCTTCTTTTTTTGGATTTCGTCCCTCAAAACGATGTAATGTCCCATAAATTACCAAATAATTAATAATTAAGATGCGACCCCGGTATCGACCCCGGTATTTTTCTTGTTTCATGATCTTTATCGGTCTTGATATAATCGCAGCCTTGCTTCTTTGCTCTCTGAAAAAATAAAGGATACTATGAATTCATATCTCAGGTTTATCACAAAAAGACCGGTTCTCATGTTAATCGTACTGCTGGCCATTACTGCGGCGTTGTCATACGGGATGCGTAATCTCCAATTCGACAGCTCGGTGGAATCGATTATGCCGAAACAAGACGAAGATTATATTAAATATATGAAAACAAGAGAGATTTTCGGTGATAACGGCCGGTTTATGATTATGGCGGTTTCAGCAGATGATCTGTGGCGTGCGTCTTCGTTTGAAAGGATCAATAATCTGTTGACCGATACCGAGGAATACGAGGATTTTAATGCGCAAAAAGAAGAAAACCGGCTGAAAAAGTTTAATGAAGTGGCCGGCCGAGGCGCTGTATGCCTGAAGGATTTTTATGACCGGTTCCCGGATGACCCTGCGTTTGTAAGATTCCTGAAACGCAAAGCCCCCACGGATTTCAAAACAACCGACAAACTGCCTGAAGATGCCGTCAAAAATCTTAAGGCATCGATCCTTGACGATATTGAATTAAAACGGATTGAGATCATTGATACCATCCTCTCCCCTTTTAACGCAGAAGATATCACCGGTGAAAATGATACCTTAGAAGAATACGATCTCATAGCGGAAGATGATAGCGGCAGACGGATTATCCCCCGCACCCAGGAAGAGATCGATCAATTTAAAAATCGACTTACAAGCAACCCCGCGTTTAAACAAGGCATTTACGCAATAGACCCTGATACCGGTGAAATCAGTGATTTTGCGATTATCATCAAGTTTAGCGGTTCCACGGACAGGAGCATGATGGTAGGCGAACTCAACGACATCGTTAAATCCTATAAGGATTTAACGATTATCGTGTCAGGGGTCCCTTTTCTTAACAAACGGTTTAATGATTATATCCATGACGATCTTGGCAGGAATGTTCCCCTGGTTATCCTGGTGGCGACGATTATCTTCTTTTTTAATTTCAGATCAATCCGGGGTGTGATGCTACCGCTGACCACCCTGATTTTAGCAGAACTATGGACATTCGGGTTGATGGGGCACCTGGGCTATAAAATAACGCACGTCGGGGGGACACTTCCGCCGCTTCTGGTTGCCGTGGGAAGCTCCTATTCCATTCATATTCTGAATCAGTATTATGCTGATTTTGAGCTTATCCGAGAAAAAGGGCGGGAAAAAGGTCTTCAGATCGCCATGTCCCATATTTCGACCACTGTTTTGCTGGCCGGCTTAACAACATTTGCGGCCTTTATAACTTTTTTAACAAGCCAGGTGTCGGCCATACTCGAGTGGGGGGTATTTTCCGCCATAGGGGTCATGTTTGCGGTATTTATCTCAATAACGTTTATCCCCGCAAGCTTAACCCTGCTGCCGCACAGGTATCCCTCCTTATTGATGAAAAAAAACAAGGTACGGAAAATAAGTATCATCGACAAAGTACTTATTTTTATCGCAATGCTTTCCGTCAGGCATCATAAAAAGGTGTTTGCCGTGGCGGTTGTTATTTTTTGTATTGCTGTGGCGGGCATGCTGAGGCTGAAAGTGGATACGGACATGCTCCATTATTTTAAGGACGATGATTCAGCAAAAATAGATGTCCTTAAAATCGGCCATAAGTTCGGCGGCGAGTGGGGATTTAATATTACCATTGATTCCGGAAAGAGTGATGGGGTCAAGCAGCGTGAATTTCTGGAGATGATTGAAGAATTGAGGCGCTGGCTTAGGGCGGACGCAAACAAAGATTTAAAAATCGGCCGGACGGATGCGTTTTCGGATTTTATAAAACGGATGCACATGGCCATGAATAACGACGATCCGGATTATTATAAAATACCTGAAAATAATATGGACATTCTCGATTATCTGGAGATTTACTCAGGGGAGGATGATGATTCCGACGGCCGGGTGGACGCGTTTGAACCCTTTGTAGATCCCGGTTTTCAAAAATGCAATATTCTTGCCAGACTGGCCGCGAAATCGGATAAAGGCATTGGAACTGAGGAGACAAACTATATTATCCATAAAATCAGGCAGCACCTTGCCGATAACCTTCCAGGGCAGTATTCATTTGAGATTACCGGTTTTCCGATAATCAATGCCAGGCTTGCCCACTATATTGTAACCGGTCAGATGCAGGGGTTGTTTCTGTCGCTCATGATCGTGCTGGTTGTCATTATTTTTCTTTTCCGAAGATTAAAGGCCGGCCCCTTGTCATTAATCGATATGGGAATGACGATTATTATAAATTTTGGCATCATGGGGTGGCTTGGGATCAGCCTTGATATGGTTACCTCGGTAATCGCCGCAATTACAATCGGTATAGGGGTGGATGATACCATCCATTTCCTTAACAAATACAGATCTGTTAAAAAAGAAAACGTCAGTATCTCTGAAGCGATTGAACAAACAATTTATGTATCAGGTAAAGCGATCCTTTTTACATCCCTTGCCCTGATCTTCGGTTTTCTGGTAATGGCGACATCAAATTTTCTGCCCATGGTCTTATTCGGTCTCCTGGTGGCGCTTACAATGGTGAATACCACCATCGGTTCCATCATTCTCATACCCGCGGCAATCCGTCTTACCGGGGTTGATCTTTCCCCTCCAAGCGCTGTCAGGAAAGATTAAAACAGTTTAAGGAACTGGAAGGTATCATCTCAGTAAAAGGGTAGAGTAGAGAACAGGCTCTCGCCTGCCCTCCCTCATCAAACCGTGCGTGCGGTTTTCCCGCACACGGCTTTCCGATGTTCTTCACACCAAGGCAAGAAAGATAGGAAATCGGGGGACACCATACCTATTTTTAATAAACAACAAGACAAAAACTTTAAATAGGTATGGTGTCCACAGATTTTTTCATGTTGGCCGATCAATAGATACAGGCATCCAAGATGGAAAGCACTTCTGATAACAATTCATCTTTCCCACGTTCGATACGTTTAGCGCGGCGAGAACGAAAATCAACCGATTTCACTTGCTCGACCATTATGAAACCAGTTAGTTTGCTGCTTTTTGGAATTGGTACATGGAATGGATAATCTCGTTTTGTGTTGGTAATTGGGCAAACAATGGCCATCCCGGTGTTTCGATTGAAGATATCTTTGCTGACAACAAATGCCGGGCGGCGCCCTTTCTGCTCATGACCCGATTGTGGATCAAAGGTGATAGTGATGATATCCCCTTGCCTGGGGATATAGGCGGCCATCTACCAAATCTCCTTTCCTACCGGTTCTCCCCAGTCGACTTCATCAGATTCGTAGTCTTGAGGAATACGTGCAACCAAGTCCTTAAGGTTGTACCGGCCTCGGATTCTCTTGGCGGGTTTGAGAATCACAATACCGCCTTTGACACTGACATCAACTTCATCGCCTACATTAAGTTGTGCATCCTCAAGCAGATTTTTTGCAAGCCTAAGTCCCTGACTATTTCCCCATTTTTGTATTTTTGCAAGCATATAATTACCTTCCCCTTTTTCCTTAAAGTTTAGCCTAAGTATATACATTAAATGCGGTGGGGTCAAGAATTATTATCGGCTAATTTTTTCAGGCCAACGTTTCGGATATGCGGCCAACCGGGGCTTCAAGAGGCAGGGTCAAAGCTTGAATTATGAATTAAGGAGCTCAAGCTGCCGTTTCAATTTTTTATCTTTATCCAATTTCTTTTTAATTGATTTCACACTGAGGCTCACAGCAGAATAGCACATACCAAACAGCTTTTCTATTTCAACATTCGTCAGGCGTCCTTTATTCCAGATTAAATAAACGATTAAATCACGATTCTGCTTGTCACTTCCCCGCAGTCGCTTTGAGTAAATGTATCTGTTTAAATCAACCTGAAGAAATTCAAGACCCGGCACCAATTCCCCAATTCCTATGTTGTCTGACGTCTTGAAAGAAAGAGGTGCCGGTCTCTGCAATACCTTTCGTGTTGACACGTTTGGTTATTATTGGAATAAATTAGTTTCTTACAGGTTGCAAAATTAACTGATTTCAAAAGAGGTTTTATGAAATTTAAACATATTCTTATTTCTGCGGCCTGTCTTTTTCTTACCGTTTTTGCATTATTCATATTTTCCAACTGGAATAAACATATTCTTTATTTAACCTCCGGTGAAATAATCGAGGCGGATAAAGCCTGGGTCGTTTTTGATGATGTGTATTACGAAAAAGGTGTTGGCACGCTTTATACACTCAATTCCGACCAGGTAGACCGGATTGTGAGTGCTTCTTTTTCCAGTTTGGATGACTGGATAATCATTCTTACTTATGAGATGTCCGCCAAACGCGGGATATTCGAGTTTATAATGAACCGCACGATCTGGCTGGGAATTTTTATAGTTATTGGCTCGATTGTATCAATTTTTCTCATTCGATGCTTTATCTCACAGGATTCAAATAAAAAACAAAAGATCGATGATGAACAGGATATTCGGTGTATTCATATTTCATCACAGGTTTCAGATTTTAAAAAAGTTATTTTGTATTTTCTTAATTTGTATCTGTTGCAGGCTCAAGCAAAAAAAAGTGACAAATACACTTATCAGCAATTGGACAATAAAGGTCCATTAAATACGATCGTTTATGAATTTAAAATTTTAAAAGGCGGTCAATGGCAGTCCCGAAGAATTTCCATGGGGCGCATAGGAGAAGACAGCGGTGCCCGAAGCAAATGTTTTTATGTGATCTATGATGATCATTTCGTCGTCAAGATTCCACCGGAACCGATAACGGATTTTGATGAATACATCCAAAGCATAAAAGCAGACAGGCGTATTTCCGATATCCTTGCACCACGTGAGTGCCTGGTTCCCAAGCTGTCAATCGTACTTAAAAAAATTCCTGCTTTTGCAAAATTTATCGATAAATCACAAGGTGATGATGAAAAAATATGCATTAACGGGCTGAAAGCGTCTCCCAAATTCCAGGATTTTCTTAAAATTGCCGGCAGTTTTGCTTACTATATGGATTTATCGAAATATTTTTTTCTTGGGGAGATTTTAATCGAGTGTCATGATACCAAAGGCCTGATTGAAAAAGAATATAAACAACATCAGGAACTGATCTGGATTCCTGCATCTTTTACGGATCGTTATGGTGAAAGTTCCTCAGATCTCTGTTTTGAACTCCAGAATATATTTAATTATTTTGATACTCTGCTGAATAATAACACGGTTCATGATTTTGAGAAAAAAGCATGGTTTAACAGTGTCTTTATTGATCCGGAAACGGCAGCAGATTCAAAGGTCATACCATCTGAAGCAATAGCGGTTATATCGAAAATCCGAAATCAACATTCACATACTTTACGCGCATTTAAAAAAATCTTACATAAAAAGGCGTGTGAACAATCTCTAAAGCAGAATAATGCAAAAATTCAGAGTATCTGTTCCCGAATGATTGAACTGCTGGCCTGGCTTTTTTTCAAAGATGTCGCCATTCGGGATTTGAAGCCGGATAATATACTGGTTGCCGGAGACCCGTCTAAATATCCCCAGTTTTTAAGTTCAGCCAATGATTTTGAATTAGGCCTCATTGATGTTGAAATAGCCGTCTTTGTGGGTGCGAAAAATAATGCAATTGATCCGCCGAAACTCGGCTGGACACCGTTCTATGCGACCCCGACCCATATGTTTATTAATGACGTGTTAAAAGATCTATTTGACGATATCGGTTATATCCTTAAGCTTCAGGATTGGTATGCAATTGTTGCAATGATTTTTCAAGCCGTTACCGATAAAAAAATGTTTGTGCGTACTGCTGCTGTTTTGGCTTCTTTGGGCAAAGAGCTTCCTCTGTATTTTAATAATCAGGCAAAAATGACGATGTTTGCAAAAAAAGCAAGTCTGAAATTCTGGAACTCTGCCACAGATGAATTTGAGCTGCAATTAAAAGAAAATGAAACGATTTTAAAAACAGTCCACCTGGAAATTTTTAAAAATGCTAAAAAAATGTTTAGGGCAGCTGGTGATAAATCCGGAAAAGAAATCATTGGCAGCCGGTTGTCAGCGATAAATTCCCAAATTTCTGCCTATGATGTCATGCAGTATATGTTTGGTCATATCAGGCAGCAAATGTATAATGAGAAATGGAATAAGCCGGTTGTCTCAGCTCAGCAGAAAGATAATGGCAATGTCGTCCGGCCCGATGATAAAACACAGCTATTATAACTCACATTCCGCACCCAATGGAATTTGGTTTTATAATTAATAAAGGATCAAGTCCATTCTTGGCTTGCAAGTCAAAATGAGTAAAAATGGGGACAGATTTATTTTTTTGTCCCCATTTTGCTTACGGTTACCCCGCAAACAGTCGGTAAACAGTCACTCCCAGTATAACTGCGGCAAGAATTATAATTAAAATCAGCTGGTTCGGATTAAACTGTTTCATTGGTTAACTTCTTAATCGTAATATTTCTCTTAATC